>JAMWDE010000072.1:0-4526 GCA_023818905.1 Candidatus Omnitrophota bacterium
ACGTCTAAGACCTCCTTCAGCAGCAATAAATTTTTTACTGACGATATACAATTTACCTATACCCAAAAATCCTGGTGTCTGTACTCCGCCTCCCACCGAACCAGCCAAAGTAGTAAAGGTCATACCCGATGGGGTCATACCTGCGTAATCTCGATTCACAATCATCACACCATTTGCCTCAGGGATTATTGCCACAATACACTCAAAACAGCCGCAGGAAGACTGTGGAGACTCCATCAGTGAATACATACTCACCTTCTCAATGGTTTTGTTTGACTTATTATAAACAAAATCGTTTATATTCTTCCATTGACCCAGCCTTTCATCCAGGATAGGCCCTTTTATAATCGGTTGATTAGGGCCAGAGGGAGTAATCTCAAAAGAGGCTTTAGCATCTAACCAGGAGTATGCGCCACAAAGCCCTAAACGTTCGGGCGTAATAATACAGACGTGATTCGGTGCAAAGGACTGGCACAAAAGACACGAATAGAATGTATCTACGCTCTCGTCGGTCATCCCGCTTATGCGCTCATCTCGCTCGCTAAAAGCTTTCTTTGCCTGATCCAATAATCTCTCTACATCTACCTGCCTTGTATAGAGTTTTACCTGAACCTTATCTACTACAGCACTGTATTCCTGATGTAACATAGTATGCAAGATAATACCTATATGCTTAAGCCGAAATCCTTTATTAAAGGCATCATTGGATATCCTAATCCAATTCATATCTCGTTGACCAATATGCATAATGCCCATCGCATAGTTTATAAAGCGGTGTATCTGACGCTCTAAGATTGGCTCAAAATCCTTTTGCATCTTACGACCAAAAACTTCCACCAGAATTGCCAAAGGCATAAATTTTTTGTCTTTCTCTAACTGGTCTATATCTGGGCCTATCAGCTCCACTTTGCCATCTTCTATCTCTTCTGACTTCCGACTAACCAAATACTCAAACGAAAGGCTACTTTTACCGCCGAACTCTACATACAGCTGTTCTTTCCTGACCCGCTCTCCTTCAAATGCAGCAGCATAAGGAACTGGGATAGGAATTGAAGCAACCTTTACCTTTACTCCCCTTACCTCTATACAACGAGAAACAAGCTTATTATAATCAAGCTCTTTAACCAAAGCCTCATAGGTGGTAATGCCCGAGGGTTTTATCTCTGGAATATCGGTGTCTGCTATTATAGGAAAACCCATATTTATCGCGCCTGCACCTGTAGCGTACTTTATATCATCCAACTGTCCCAGAACCAAACCAAAGGCAAATACCCGCTCTTTAGTGTAAAGAAGACACTTTTGCGCCTGACCTGGTTTTATTCCACCAAAGGTTAATGCCGAGCGTATTGCCCAATTTAAAGGATATATTGCAGATAGACTATCCCGTCCAAAAGGGACAATGTAATTATCCCAGCCCATCTGTACATTCTCTTCCATAAGTTGATCAATGATAGACTTACCATTACAAGAAGAGCCTACAAACACCAGAATGTTTCTCTGTTGTAGTTGCCTTACTATCTCAACTGCTATCTGATTATCTGGCGCTGCTCCTAATATGGCAGCAAACCCCGGCATACGTCCGTCTACAAGCTGGATTCCCAAAGAACGCATAATAGTATCTGTAAAGAAACCTTGGCAATCCTGTTGCGGTTCCTGGCCGTAGAGATAACGCAAGGCCATAACAATCTCTTCACAAAACAAAGTAGCTATACCAGCATTTAAAGCGTCTCCTAGATAAGGGAGCCATACTTTCTGTGAAGGTAAGCCGGGTAATAGAGATCCCGCGTGTTCTAATACAACGTAGGCATCTTGTAGAGTTTCAACCTTTGTGCCTAATAGGGCATTTGCCATTGGAAGATAAAATGCCGTCTCAGGAAAACCTATCTTTTGCTGAGACCCTCTTTCCTTTATTGCCCTGTCTAAAAAATCCTTAGCCTCATTGAATATCTGTTTTGCCCCTCTTATAACTGCAGTTGCTACAATTTTAGACATAGGCCTTGCTCCTGTGAATATATAAATTTTCTTTCTCTTTTAGATGGTGCATAATATCAAGGTAACCAAAATTCTCCCGAAGTAATTTATGCTTAAAATCAGAGACCTTGATTCTTTCTTTTATAATCCTTAAATACAAACCACTATTTTTGATATCACCTACCAATACTGCACCCAAAAGAATATCATCTTTTAAAACTAACTTCTTATACACCTTTGCCTTTCTATCTAGATATACCAACTCCTCAAATGCCTTCCTTTCCTCTTCTTTAACCTTATAGACACCTAATGATATAGCAGGTAAACCGAAGAATTCAATAGAATTCATTCCTACTGAACCTACATATTCTAACTTATCACCCGCCATATTAAGACCGGCAATCCTACCCTGTTCTACTGCTATCGGCCATATGGCATTTACTGTAGTCTTACCTAAAGTAATATCAAAACTCTCACAGACATCACCTGCAGCATAAATAGAAGGTACGGTGGTTTGCATAAAGTTATCACACAGGATCCCCTCATTGAACTTGAGTCCTGCCTCTTTGATTATCTCTATATTAGGTGACACGCCTTTTGCTACCACTACCATTGAACAACCAAATATCTTGCCTGAGTCAAGTTTTACTGCTTTTATATCTCCGTTACCGATAATCTCGGTGACATCCTGACCCAAAATAACATCAATACCGTTTGATTCTAATCTCTCTTGTAATAAATGTGCTGCCTCGATATCTAACATCTGGGAAAGTATCTGTTTAGATTTTACAATAACTTTTACTTCTGTATTCCTTTTTCTTAAGGCATCAGCTACCTTCAATCCAACCAGCCCACCTCCCAATACACAGGCGGTCTTAGTTACCGGCAATAAACCAGAGAGCTGTTTAGCATCTTTTATAGTACGGAAACCAAAAACCCCGTTTTTCTTGATACCCTTTATCTCAGGAAATTTTGGACGGGCTCCTGTAGCAACCAATAAGACATCAAAACCCAACTTGCTCTTGTCCTCAAAAACTATATGATTCTTTTTTGCATCAACCCTCAAAACCCTTCTGTTTAAATAGAGTTCTATATTATTATTCTCATAGAAATCCTTAGACCTGTATAAAATCATCTCCTCCTTTAATTCACCTGCTAAATAATACGAAATAAGACAACGACAATAAGCATAGTAATCCTCATCAGAGATAACTATGATTTTGGATGTTTTATCTCTCTGTCTTATTGCCTCTGTTGCCGCGATGCCTGCAGCAGAGTTACCAATAATCACGAATTGCTTCATAGGTTTGTCTGATCTCTTTTACTTTGTATATAAAATCAATTCCTCCTGCCAGATAATCGCACCTGTGGGGCAGGCCTTAACGCAAGCTGGTTCGCTTTTATCTTTACACCTATCACAGCGAATAGGTATCTTTGTTTTTAGATCTGGTCTGATTGCGCCATAAGGACAAACCATCACGCAATTCCAACAACCCACGCACCGTCTCTCATCATGCAAAACCATCCCATTTTGACTATCGTAAACTAAGGCAGCTGCCATGCAGGCCTCTACACACTTGGGCTCCTTACAGTGTCGGCAGGATACCGGATAATTCTTTCCTTTAGAAGATAAAACCTTTTTTCTAGGCAAAGATAGACTCTCTTCAAATATCATACCAAAGAGATCCTGGCTTTTAGAATGAGCCACTGCACAGGCAAATTCGCAGGACTTACACCCCAAACATTTCTCTATATCGTAGTATAATTGCTTCATGTCTGGCCATCTTTTTATCGCATCATTGTATCGTTAAATCAAAATATGTAACTCTATAACACTAAAAACACTTTAACGGTTTTATTGATACATTAAAGGTTTCAGATTTAAAGCCCTCCTTTTCTTATCTATATGTTCAATCATCAGTTGTGCCATTCTTAAAGGATCGTCGCAAAAATCAAACTTTCCTCCTATGATACCTTCTAAATCTTTGGTTAGATAACCGGTGAGATTTCTACTTCCTAATACAGAAAATGGACTAGCACCAAATACAGTATAAACTCCTGAAGCCACAAAATAAAACCCAATGGTGATTGCCTTTTCAGACATCCATTCTGGAGCGCAGCCAGCTGCTGGAATATCTGATAGATCCTGACCCAAGCCTCCTTCCTCTATAATGTAAGAGGCAGCGGTCAATATACGTGAGTTATCCACGCAAGAACCCATATGTAATACTGGAGGAATGCCTACTGCTTCGCATATCTCCTGTAGACCCTTGCCTGCGTATTCCTTGGCTGCTTCGGGAATAAGTAGACCTTGCTTTGCGCAGGCAATAGCAGAACAGCCAGTCTGTAAAACCAAAACGTCATTCTTAATCAACTCTTTAACCAAGGTGGTATGAAAATAATCGTGAGTCTGTTTGGGATTATTGCATCCTACTACTCCAGCCAAACCTCGTAACCTACCTGAAATAATTGCCTCATTAAGTGGCTTGTAGGTAGCGCGATATCTTCCGCCTAAAATCTGAAAGATAATCTCTTTAGTAAAACCTGCTACCAAG
>JAMWDE010000072.1:4536-5521 GCA_023818905.1 Candidatus Omnitrophota bacterium
ATCTCTTCTTTAGGAATACTTACCCTATTCTGATTGCGGTTAGCAAAATTCTCAATACCTAATTTGATAATCTGTTTGGCTACCTCATAGGCATGTCTTGGTTCAAATTCTACATGGACCACTCCAGGAAAACGTGCCTTAGGATTAGTGGTAACCAATTTGGTATGGAAACAACTCGCCACATCCTGCAATGCTGGCATAATACACTGCACATCTACCATCATTACCTCAACTGCTCCAGTAATAATAGCTAATTCCTGCTGTAAGAAATTTCCTGCTACAGGTATACCATGACGCATAAGCACTTCATTGGCAGTACAACAGATACCTACCAGATTAATCCCTTTGGCTCCTATATTTTGAGCTAATCTTATTAATTCTGGATCCCGACTTGCCTTAACCGCCATTTCAGACAAGACAGGCTCATGGCCATGCACAACAATATTTACATAATCTTCTTTGAGCGCTCCCAAATTAACCTTTCCCCTTACAGGTTGAGGACTACCCAAAATGATATCCTGGACATCAGTGGCAATCATTGAACCTCCCCAACCATCAGCAAGTGCGCAACGCAAGCCTGTATTTATAATATTTTTATAGTCATTATCTACGCCCATATTAGTGGTATGTAGAAGTTCTACTACCTCTCTATCTATACCTCTGGGAATAAGATGCAGATTCTGCCAGATATTCCTACGCTTCTGAGGAGCACGCTTTAAAAACACCAACTCTCCTTCTTGCTTTCCAAATTCCTCTAACAATCTTTTGGATAATTCTTTGGCAATCTGTTCTTTTCCTTGGGTGATATCTACACCAAACTCTTGTGCCAAAGTCTTAAATTTTTCTATATCCAAAATCTCGTAATCATGAGTATGCCCCTGTGATACCAAAGATAGGGTATGCACCAAATCTCTACCATGGTCAGAATGAGCTGATGCACCTGCAGCAATCTGACGGGCCAGATTCCTGGCGGCGATAGTATCCG
>JAMWDE010000073.1 GCA_023818905.1 Candidatus Omnitrophota bacterium
CTATATTTAAAACCTGTTCTTCTCTACTTTTATCACGATAAACAGTAATCCCTTTACAACCTAATTGATAAGCTAAAAGATAAGCATTTTTTACATCCTCAACCGTTGCCTCAAAAGGAAAATTTATTGTTTTTGAAGTGGCATTATGTACATATTTTTGAAATGCTGCCTGCATCTTTACGTGCCATTCCGGTGAAATATCATGGGCGGTAACAAATACCCGCCTTACCTCCTCAGGGATCTCTTTAAAATTTTTAATGGAACCTGATTCGGCAATCCTCTGCATAAGCTCCTCTGAATAAAATCCCCTTTCTTTTGCTATCTCCTCAAAATAAGGTTCAACTTCATAGAGACGGGTCTTATCCATCACTTCACGATAATACACAATAGCAAACAGAGGTTCAATCCCAGAAGAGCAAGGACCAGCAATAATACTGATGGTCCCTGTAGGAGCAATAGTGGTTAGAGTGGCATTTCTTATCTTTATTCCTTTCTTCTCCCACACGCTTCCTTTATAAGCAGGGAACACCCCTTTTTCCTTGGCTAATTCGCAAGATTCTTTATTTGCCTCATCCAAAATAAAACTCATAACTTTCTCTGCTAAATTAATTGCCTCTTCTGAATCATAAGGAATCCCCAACCGCACCAGAAGCGATGCCCAACCCATCACCCCTAAACCAATCTTACGCGTCAGCTTTGTAGCTCTTTCTATCTCAGGAAGAGGAAATCTATTCACATCAATTAGATTATCCAGAAAATGTACTGCCAAACGTGTAACCTCTCCTAACCTATTCCAGTCAATCTCATAATGGTTGTCCACCTTCTTCCATATCTGAGCCAGATTAATTGAGCCCAAATCACAGGACTCATAAGGTAAAAGAGGTTGCTCTCCACAGGGATTGGTACTTTCAATCTGGCCTAAATGAGGCGTGGGGTTGGTTTCGTTTATCCGGTCAATAAATATAACTCCAGGCTCTCCGTTTTTATGCGCCTGTTTTACAATTAAATCAAAAACCTCTCGGGCATTAAGCTTGTTTACTGCTCTTTTCGTATGGGGATCAATTAAATCATAATCCTCATTTTTTTCTACCTTTCTCATAAACTCATTGGTTATCGCCACCGATATATTAAAATTAGGAATCTGACCGTGTTTATCCTTACAGGTAATAAATTCCAAAATATCGGGATGGTCTACTCTTAGGATGCCCATGTTAGCTCCCCGACGAGCACCACCTTGCTTTACCGCCTCTGTAGCTGCATCGTAGACTTTCATAAAAGAAACTGGACCTGAGGCAACGCCACCGGTAGTTTTAACCATAGAATTTTTTGGCCTTAGACGAGAGAAAGAAAAACCTGTACCTCCGCCGCTTTTGTGAATCATCGCAGTTGCCTTCAAGGTCTCAAAGATAGATTCCATAGAATCATCTATCGGTAATGTAAAACAAGCAGACAGCTGCCCTAATTCCCTACCCGCATTCATCAGACAAGGAGAATTAGGCATGAATTCTAATTCACTCATAATACGATAAAAATCCTGTTTAAGTTTTACTATATCTTGTTCTGATTTACCATATAGCTTATCTGCATAAGCAATCGCCTCAGCCACCCTTCTAAACATCTCTTGGGGTGTTTCAATGATTTCGCCATTCCGGTCTTTCTTAAGGTACCTTTTCTCTAATACCTTTAATGCATTTTGTGATAATTTCGATGCCATATTAAACCTCGCTTTCATCTTAAAGGATTAGATGGTTTAGCCCACAGATCAAGTATAACATTCCATTTTGAGATTGTCAATAAAAAAATACAATATATAGTACAATTTAAAATATATTATACTACAAATTGTATTAAGATTTGATTGGTTGGCAAGATTCCCTAATCACTAATTCAGTGGGAAGCACTATCTTTCTTACGGCCAGTTTCTTGGAAGAATTCACTATTTTATTTAACTCCTTTATGCCCTCTTCTGCCATCTTAATAAGAGGCTGCCTTACAGTGGTCAAGGCTACAGGTCCATAAAGACCTGAGGGATTATCATCAAAACCCACTACGGATAAATCTTGAGGAATGCGTCTACCCATCTCCTGTGCTACTGCCATAGTCTCTAAAGCCATAGAATCAGAGGCAACGAATATAGCTGTGGGTGGGTCGGTTAATTTCAACAATTGCTCAGTGGCTTGACGCGCCTGTCCACGAGAATAATCAGTCCTTATTATGTATTCTTCAGGAACCCTTATATCATTTTTCTTTAAAGCCCGCCTATAACCTTCCAAGCGCTGGGCTGCTGCCTGGGTAATCAAGTCACCAGTGATATGGGCTATCTTACGATGCCCTAGGCTAATCAGGTAATTAACTGCGGATTCTGCTCCACCTACATTATCTATAGCAACACAAGGCACCTCCAAATCCTCTACGTAATTATTGATTACTACACAGGGTATCCCATAATCTAATGCCTCTTGAAGTTGATTGCGATTACCAATAATATCTGCAAAGATTACACCCTCCACACCTTTCAGATTAAAAGAGGAACGTGCATCTGTAATGTGCAAAAGCAGGTCTAACTTGTAAACGCTGCAAAGCGTTCCTATACCGCGTATCAATTCTAAGGCGTAAAAAGAATAAAAAACGCCCTCATAACGCGGAATAACCAACGCCACCACATTACTCTTGCCTGTAGCCAACCTCTGGGCAAATATGGATGGCCTAAACTTAAGTTGCCTTATAGCATCCAAAACCTTTATGCGATTTTTCTCCTTAACAGTGGAAACGTTGTTTATTACGCGAGAAACCGTAGTGATAGAAACACCTGCCAGACGTGCTACATCGCTTATGGATACGTTCTTGGAAGGGCTATTTTTGGTACGCATAATTTTAAAAATTACCTTACCAAATCTCCTATCCTAATGGGTGTAGTCTGTTTTTTTATATCGCAGGCTGAGACATTTGAACGAATCTGTATTACCTCGATTAAACCTATAGATTGGTTATCACGATAAACCTGAAAGGTATCCCCTAATTTTAGGCCTGCATCTTTACCTAAATCAATAATAACAAAATTATTCTCTTTATCTACTGCTAGTATCTTGCCTGTGCGGGATACAATCCTAGATGCAAGCGGTTGGCTTCCTGCCTGTGAGGGACGCACCACGATAGGCGGTAACTCTACAGATGAGCCTGTTGTCTTAATCTTAGTCTCCTCAGAGATAGATAGGGTCTGGGCCTCAGTCCTTACCTGCTCCTTTTCTGTAAGTTTAGCTTTAAGGAGTTCGCTATCCTTACTAAGCTGAGCGAGTTTTTCTTCCAGTTCATTTTTACGATCATTTAACTCTCTCAACTGTTGTTTAAGTAATGTATTCTCGTTCTTAGCTGACTCTATGTCTTTTTGGATATCACGCTTATATTTTTTTTCCTTCACCAACTCATCAGCCAGATTATCTATTATCTTTAGATTTGACTCTAACTGTTTCTGTAAAATCTGTCTCTGTTTATTTAAGTCCTCTATCTGTTGCTGTAGAGCATTCTTCTCTTTCTGTAACTGATCGTTATTCAACTGAACAGACCTAATCTGTTGGGATATATTCTGGAGTTCTACCTCTAACTTTGCCTTCTCTTTCAAAACTCCTGCCCAGTAGCTATCATCTGTCTGAGGAGAAGCTACAGGCGCTACCTGCGATTGAGAAGAAATATTTTTTATCTGTTCTTGAAGGGAATCTATCTTCTGGATTAGACCTTTTCTTTCATTGTCTAATTGCTCATACTTTCTCTGGATATTCTGTTTTTCTGAATGCAGATTCCGATTTTCCTTAGAAAGTCTATCCACTTCTGCACTTACAGTGGTAATTCTATTCTGTAACTTAAGATTCTCCTGCTTTGCCTCATCGATACTCTGATTTAAAATTTTGTTTTCAGACTCAAGGGCATCCCTTTCTTTCTGAATTATTGCCCTTGAGTTATAGAGCTGGAGATTTAAATAAGAACTTGCAGCTGATACTGCAAAAAGTACGATAATAATTATCTTTGCTTTTACATCCATGGACGCTTTATAATTTGGCGAATATCCTCTGTATTACCAGACTCGCCGCGCCTTGGGCCACAGCATTTTCTCTCAATTGAGAATAGATAATCTTTAAACCATCTGTAGACTCTCTAAAGGCCCAGTCTTTGACAGTGGCGTTTACCTTATTTAAGAAATCTGCACCTGCCTCCTCTAATCCTCCGCCAATAATCACCACCTGGGGGTCAAATAGATTCACTAGATGTGCAATCTTTATACCTAATCTTTTGGCTGCTATATCCAAGGCTGAGGAGGCGACTGGATCTTTTGCTCTGGCCGCAATAAACACGCTCTTTAAATCCACATTATTTGGATGGGCAGAGGTTAATTTAAAGAATCTCGCTGCCTCCTCTTTGTCTTTGCTCAACATCTTCTTTACATACTCAACAATACCTAAATCTAACTCCCAACGCTTTATAAAACAGCTATTGCCAAGCTGGCAGTTGAATAGGTCCTGTTCTTTGTAATTATAAATAGATACCTCTCCAGCATAACCATGGGTGCCTGTGTAAAGCTCGCCATTAACCATTATACCGCAACCTACACCTGAGAACATAAAGATGACGTTTTTGATATCCCTACTTAGACCTAACCACCACTCACCAAAACAAGCGCAACTTGCATCGTTATCTATAAATGTATATAAATTAAATTCCCTTTCAATCAAATCCTTAAGAGCCAAATCTACCGAGGCATAGGTATAATAATGATCCATCTTTTCCGGCCAGTGAATAGAACCGTCCCTTTTATTAACCAAGCCGGCAATTCCCACGCCTATACCTTTGATATTACTAGTGTAATCTTTTGAGCGTCTCAGTATCTCGCGGATTATCTCAAGCACACACTCAGTAATCTCCCTTACAGATGCACGGGGACGGGCAATCTGTGTCTTGGTAACGATATTTCCTTTTAGGTCTACCAATAGACCTACCATATTCATAAGATTTAACCCTACTCCTATGACATAACCGGCATGAGGATTCAAATCTAAAAGCGTAGGTCGTCTACCACCTTCAGATATATCAAGCTCTTTCTCGTAGACAATATTATTTTTGATGAATTCATCAATATAATTAGAGATGGTTACTACATTTATTCCCATCTCTTTGGATATCTCAGGACGGCTTATGGGTCCATGTCTTCTTAAAATATCAAGTATCCCGATATTGCGTTTTTCTTTCTCGCTGAATTCGCTCTCTTGAAAATCTAAAAGTCGCATCTCTTTTACCTTTCTCCGTGGCTTATCTCCGTGGCTTATGATTTTTACGAATAATTTTATACTACTAAAGATAACATAAGTCAAGAATTTTTAATAACTTGTTGTTGCAACATAAAAATGTCATCTTTTTTGCAAAATAGAAATGTCACCTTTTAAGAATTCTTTTAAAGAATTTTCTTTTTGGTTTTTAAAGCTCCCTATCTTTTTAAATCTTAGCTTTCTTCC
>JAMWDE010000074.1 GCA_023818905.1 Candidatus Omnitrophota bacterium
TAATACCACCTCCTTTTGGTCTAGAGGCGGTATTTTACATCAAGCTACCCTGACATTTCTACTTTGCAGAAAGGTGACATTATTATATTGCGGTAACATCACGCCTGTAGCTAATCTTATTGCCACAGACGAGATAAGGCATAAGTATGAACAACCCAGAATGATATGTCTATTTTGATAGTGTAACAATGGCGACATTATATGCGCCTAGCTGGACTCGAACCAGCAACGCCTAGCTCCGAAGGCTAGCGCTCTATCCAATTGAGCTATAGGCGCAAGTTATATTATCTGGGTTTTCTCACCCAATATTTCCTGAATTTTTTCTAATTTCTTTCTATCCACAGCTAACACATTGGGCTCGGCAGTGGTTCTAACTGGCGAGTTAAGGTGTATCTTTTCCGGATCTATTCTCTCTATAACCTCTCTTAACTTTCTGATGTGTCTCACATCATCATTCATACCCTTTACCAACATAATCTCTAACCAAATCTTGCCTGGAAACTCACTTCTTAACTTAATAAGACCTTCTATAATCTCTTCTATCTTTATCTCTGGTAAAGGCCTATCTATCTTTGCGAATATACGAGAGGTTACCGCATCCAAAGAAGGAACTATTATGTCTGCAGACAGAACTCTCTGCCGCACTACATCTGAAGCCAATAATGAGGCATTGGTAATCACTGCTACAGGCGTGGAGGTAAGGCTCTTTATATGAACAATCAAGGTTCCAATTTGGCTGTTTAGAGTTGGCTCTCCTGCACCTGAAAGGGTTATATAGCTCAAATTCTTTGAATCTTGATTATTTAGTTGTAACCATATCCTTAATTCCTCTAAAATATCTTGCGCTCTAATATATTCTTTTATCTCTTGTGTCTTAAGGGTTGTGACACCTAATTGGCAATATACGCAATCAAATGTGCATATCTTGTAAGGAGTTAAACTGATCCCTAAAGATAAACCTAACCTACGCGATTGGACTGGACCGTATATATATTTCATATTTTATATAAGGTATGCTTTTATTATATTAAAAACCCCGCCCTTTCTTAAGTAAATAAATCTATTTTGGAAAAGGCGGGGTAATATATTCTATTATTTTCTTACTTTACCTCTATAACATTATTCTGCGAACCAAAAGCATTGTAGACAGTCTGTCTGGCAGGATCAGTAACCCAATTACCATCTACAAAGAATTTATATTCATATCTACCTGGTTTTAAACTTATCTTTGTCTTCCAGTTGCCTTTATAATCCTTTTTTGCTGAAATAGAATTGGTATCCCAATTATTAAAACTACCTGCTAAGCTGACCCTTTTTGCCTGTGGCGCATAAAGAGTAAACACTGTTGGTTTAGCCCTCACTGCTCTTGCCATTACACCCTCCTTTTTCTGTAATTATTTATACACAATAATTATATTGCTGTCAAGTTCTTTTGAGAACAGTTACTCTCTGTATGTTATGCCACTCTTCTACCTTTAGGATGCAAGGCAATTCCTAAACTCGTTGCCAGATACGCTCTAAAACAAAAACTTAACCACAGCATAATAAATATTTAATTTTGCTAATATAACGTCAACACGCTAATATTACAGGGTTTCCCCAAGACTATAGTTCCTTTGAAAGGCACAAACCTCATACTGCCACAACGCAGATGCCATTTTTATCCGCCAATCTTATAGAACCCTCCTTATCCAAAAATAATGTTTTCTCTGCCTCAATAGCCAAACAGGCAGCTCTTACCTTTATAAGATTTTTAATAGTATTTGCCCCCACTACCGGGATATCAAACCGCATATCCTGCTGAGGTTTACTGACTTTGACTACAACGATATCCCTACCGGCAATCTTACCGGCACGCCTAATAAGTCTATCGGTTCCTTCCAAGGCCTCTACTGCTACAATTGCCTTATGTTTAACTGCCACGGTCTGACCTATATCTAATAAAGCAATTGCTTTAGCTAACTCAAAACCAAAATATATATCTTCCCATTCAGTAAAAGCCGGGTATCTCTTTGTAAGCACGCCTTTCGCAGGTAAGTAATCCTTAATAAAGGTGGTGGAATCTAATAATTCCAAATTTTGCCCCTCCAATATTTCTGCAACTGCACCAAATATAGTATCTGCCTTCTTATCTCTTATACCTGCAAGTAGTTCCTTTAATGTTTTATCTCGGTTTATCTCCTTGCTAAATAGACGATGGGGACTAATTTGGCCTGCCATAATTATTCTGGTTATACCTTCGGATTTAAATATCTCTGGCATCTTGGAGAATTCATTTAGATTTATCCAATAGATTTTATCCACATATTTTTTTAACCTAAAAGAGGTATCGCCCCTTACAGCGATAGCAACAATATGATAACCTCTCTTCTTTGCAGCTTCAGAAAACACTATAGGCAATCTTCTATTACCTGCAATGAGACCGATCTTTTCCATAGGTTATTTATCCCAAACGGCAGGAACGAGCTATGCCTCTTTGAGAATTTTTTATAAAATCTACCAGATAAGAAATTTCGTCGCAAGCTTTCAACTCTTTTTCTATTTTTTCTAAGGCATGCCTTACTGAAAGGCCTTCATTGAATAGTATCCTAAAAGCGCAGTCAAGCTGTGTTATGGATTCTCTTGAAAAGCCATTGCGTCTTAGACCCACCAGATTCACCCCATACACCCGCGCAGGATGGCCATCGCAGGTGGAATAGGGAGGAATATCTTGGACAACCTTGGAGCAGCCACCAATGATAGAAAGTGTACCCACCCTAACAAACTGATGGATAGCCACCAAACCTCCTATAACCGCCTTATCTTCTACTGTTACATAGCCGGCTAAAGTACCATTGTTAGCAATGATACACTGATTACCAATTCTACAATCATGGGCGACATGTGAGTAAGCCATAAAGAGATTGTTATTACCTATGATAGTTTTTGAATTCTCTTCTGTGCCAGGATTAAAAGTGCAATATTCACGAATGATATTGTTATCACCTATCTCTAAGAAACTCTTTGCCCCTTTATATTTCAAATCTTGGGGGTGGCTACCAATAACTGCGCCAGTGAAGATTTTACAACCTTGTCCAATAGTAGTATTTCCATCAATCACGCAAAATGCACCAACTACACTACCTTTTCCTATAGTGACATTATCTCCTATAATAGCATAAGGGCCGACTTCTACATCGTCGGCCAGTTTTGCCTTATCAGAAACTATGGCGGTCTTATGTATTTTCATTTTTCTACAAGAGCAAACATAAAATCTGCCTCTGCCACCACCGTACCATTAACAAGCGCCTTGGCGTAAACCTGACCAGTCTTTGACTTTATCTTACCTGCTTCTACTTGCAGTACCAACTGGTCTCCAGGAACCACTGGCTTCCTAAACTTCACATTATCGGCTGCCATAAAATAGGCTAACTTTCCTATGTTTTCTTCAGGAGATAACATCATTATACCTCCTAACTGTGCCATCGCTTCAATAATTAAAACGCCCGGCATTAACGGCCTTCCAGGAAAGTGTCATTTGAAGAAATAGTCACTTATAGTTACGTTCTTTATGCCTACCGCCCTTTTACCCTTTTCTAAAAATAAAACCTTATCCACAAACAAGAAAGGCTCGCGATGTGGTAATATCTTCATAATGGTCTGGGTATCCAATTCTTCTGTCGCTTGGGGATGATAACTTATCCCTACGCCACCCAAGGTAGCTCTATTTATCTGCTGTTGTATTTTTCTTACTAACTTTATATTTAAAGAGTGTCCACTTCTTAAGGCAATGATATGACATCTTATAGGCCTGCCTAAAAGATACAGGTCGCCTAAAAGGTCCAATATCTTATGCCGAATAAACTCATCTTCATAGCGAAGTTTATTTTTTATCACTCCTGTTTTGCCCAATACTAATGTATTACTGTAATCAGCTCCCTTACCCAATCCCTGCCTTTGCAGTTCCTCAACTTCATCCTCAAGACAGAATGTACGCGCAAAAGCGATCTCCTGTCTGAATAATTCTGCATCTTTTAAGTTTATCTCCATAAATTGACTCTTCAGTAATGGATGATTGTAGCTTAAGGTGTAGGATATTTTAAATTCTGGCGAAGGAACTGCTACTAATGAAGCATCCTCTTCTTCTACGAAAACCGGCTCTTTCAAATCATAGAAATGCCTCTCTTTCTCCTGTTCCTCCATACCTGCCTTGCTTAATACTTCTAAAAAATCAACACAGCTTCCATCTAAACCTGGCACTTCATTGTTATCCATCTCTACAACAAGATTGTCTATCTTAAGACCTGCTAGAGCTGCCATAAGATGCTCTATGGTGTGTATCTCAATATTATCTTTTCCTATAGAGGTACGACGTAGACTGCGCAGTTGAGGCAAGAGATAATCAATGGATGCCTTTACTACCGGTCGTCCAGGTAAATCTATGCGAATAAAGTTTATACCTGTATCTACATCTGCAGGTTTGAAGGTAATATTTACTTTGTGGGCAGTGTGTAATCCAACTCCTTCTAAACTTACTTCTCTTGCAATTGTTTTCTGCTTCTCCATACTCTTATTCTTTATCTAATTTAGACTCCAACACCTCTAATCTCTTCTCTATATTTTCAATTTTCTTATATAACCGAGGTAGATTCTGCACGCAAGCATTTATGCGTTTGGCAATCTGGTGAGGTTTTGCTGGATAACCTGAAACAGTAGTATGCGGTGGAACTGATTTAGTCACTCCTGCCTGAGCTGCTACCACTGCACCATCGCCTATATTAATATGCCCTACCAATCCTGCCTGACCTGCCAAGGTTACCTCTCTGC
Organism: Candidatus Omnitrophota bacterium; assembly: GCA_023818905.1. Classification (GTDB taxonomy): domain Bacteria; phylum Omnitrophota; class Gorgyraeia; order Gygaellales; family Profunditerraquicolaceae; genus JAMWDE01. Next base: position 4,807 of record JAMWDE010000074.1, read on the forward strand.
CAATAACAGTACTTCCAGAGATTCCTACTTGGGCAACGATGATGGAGTTCTCGCCGATAATAACATTGTGCGCTATCTGAACGAGATTATCAATCTTTGCGCCTCTACCAATCAGTGTTTTATCAAAACGGGCGCGATCAACAGTCACATTTGCCCCAATTTCAACATCATCCTCAATCACCACTGTACCTATCTGAGGTATCTTATGATGTACACCATCTAAAGTTACATAACCAAAACCATCTGCACCTATAACGGTACCTGAATGGATTATAACGTGATTACCGATGACTACACGTTCACGTATAGAAACCTGAGGATATATAATGGTATTGGCTCCTATCTGTGTGGCATATCCTATATAGCACCCAGCATAAATTATGGTGTTATCTCCAACTGATGCCTCATCTTCTATTACAGTGTAAGGACCAACTGCTACATCCTTGCCCAATTTTACATTCTTACCTATTACCGCCGTAGGATGAATACCTTTGGGATGAGTAGGTTGATAGGATGACATAAGGGAAACTATTTTTGCAAATGCCAAAGAAGGATTCTGAGTGCGGATGATAGGCTTAGGAGCGCTCTTTATCTCTTTGGAAGTAATAATTGCTGAGGCGCGGGTCT
>JAMWDE010000075.1 GCA_023818905.1 Candidatus Omnitrophota bacterium
TCTGAAAGAGGATGCCTTCATTGCTCTGATCATCTTTATGCGTGTTTAACCGAGGAATTTTTAGACCCTAGAGCTCGGCGCTGGTATTGAATTCAAACTATTCCTGTCTGATAAAATTTTTGTGATTTAATGTGTTATTGGTTACATTGAGTTCCCTTAACCTCTTCAGCCCTGAAAGTTCTACGGAGAGTGTATGAAATTGATTGGAAAAGAGCGACAGAGAAAGGAGTTAATGCATTTTTTTGATGGCAGCGGGAAGTTCTTTTATTTTATTGTGATGGAGATAAAGAACCTCAAGTTTTTCGAGTTCGAACAATTCTTCAGGGATCTGCTCGATACTGTTTCCATTCAAATATAATTTTTTAAGCGATTTAAGTTTAAAAACCAAGGAGGGAATTTTACTATCTGTGGAGCTGTCATCAGTTTTTACAACTATGCATCTTACAGGAATACTGGTATCAAGTAAAGCTTGCCAATTTTTAATTTTATCGTCAATGACAGGGAACTCTCCTTTTTCTGTTGTAGTAAGCCAATCTGTATAATCACTGATCAGCATAATATTTGTGTATGCCTCTGGAATTTCATAAGGTCCTTCTGAATCTAGTTCGATATCACACTTGATATCGTAATTATCCCTTATCTCTAAATTCCAGATCTGGGTCAAAGCCAATTGATAAAACTTGCCTTTGGCAATTAATTTATTTCTGTCTTCTATCTCAACCTCCCAGTCTGCCTGAGAAGAACTGTACCATTTATCATTCATAAGAAAAACTGTGTGTATCCCAAAATTAGAAGTAAGAAGTTTATCTTGCCAGTTTAAAAACAATCGGCCGTTATTAAATATGAGACTCAAAGATTTCTTTTCTAAAATGCCCACGCCTTCTCTTGTGCCTACTATCTGTGTATAGAGTGGCACCACTGTATCTACAAGACCATCCTTTATAATTCTGCCTTCTCTAAGAAATAATGCGCGCTTACAAAGCCGCCTTAGCATGTTCATATCGTGAGTGACAAACAGGATGGTTTTATTCTGCTCTTTTATTTCGAATATCTTTTTGATACACTTTCTTTGAAAGTGTTCATCTCCTACAGCCAGGGTGTCGTCAATTAATAATATATCTGGGTCAATATGAATAGCGATTGCAAAGGCTAAACGTACAAACATACCCTGAGAATAAAACTTAACTGGCGCATCAATAAATCTTCCTATATCGGCAAAATGTACGACCTCTTCGTACCGTGCCTCAATTTGGGGTCTACTCAAACCAAATAAACCCGCATTTAAATACACGTTTTCCCTTCCCGTAAGTTCTGGCTGAAAGCCCGCACCCAATTCAAGCAATCCTGATACTCTCCCCTCTACATTAATCTGTCCACGATCAGGTTTAAGCATCCCTACTATTAGTTTAAGAATCGTGGATTTACCGGCGCCATTTTCACCGATTATGCCAAGTGTTTCTCCCTGCGCTACCTCAAAACTTATGTCTTTTAAAGCCCAAAAGTTCTCCCAAGAAACTTTGCCATCAGTAACAAATTTTATGCGATACATTTCCCAGACATTTATGAATTCAATAATTGCCATTTTAAATACGTTTAAGCAGTCTGGATTCTAAAGCTCCAAAGGTGAGTATACCCAGGACTACGCTCAATAAAGCCCACGCGGATACGCTTAACCATATGAATATAGAAGGAGGCTGACCTTTCAAGATGACCTCTCGATAAAAATGAATGTAAGGTGTCATCGGGTTAAGATAGCATATCCAGCGAAACTGCGTAGGCACCATATCTATGGAGTAAAATACTGGAGTCATCCAGAACCAAAGTGTTAATAAGATACCTAACAGTTGTCCAATATCACGAAAAAAAACATTTATCACTGATAAAATCATTCCCAGACCAGAAGTAAACATAAAATTTAGCAAAAGAACTGCAATCAGAGAGGGTAATTGTAAAATTATCTTAGGATTGAAGAATAAAAATATGAGATAGGCAATAATCCATCCGATAAGGAAATTAAAAAAATGTGAAAGAGTTGAACTTAAAGGCAAGGCCTCTATAGGTAAGTTAAACTGGTGCAGGATGTTTTTTTGATTAATTATAGAAAACGTTGCCTCGTATAGAGCTGCAGAGAAAAACATCCAAGGAAAGATACCTGAGAGTAAAAAAAGAGGGAAATCTTTTATTCCTATTTTGAAGATAATTCCAAAGACAAGTAGTATCGCTGACATAATCAAAAATGGACCGATGAGCGCCAAGAAAATGCCCAAAATAGAATCTACGTACTTTGCCTTAAGTTGTGATAGCGACATATCCCATAAGGCCCATCTATGGGAATATATTTGCTTTATTCTCTCCTTTAACATTTTTAAAATAAACTGGAGATTCGTTTTCCATCAACTATGGCATCTTCCATAGAAAAGTAACGCCAACTACCATAGCGACCGCAGGTCAATACTGTTCTGTTTAGAAGGTATCCTTTTATTTCTCGGGTTGTCTGACTATAGGATTTATCGTAAATCGGATAACCGTATTTTATGTCATTTATATCTTCAGCACATACCTTATCATTATGATTAATCAAACCGATTTTTATTAGGTCCTGTTTGATTTTTAAAATAATTGTGCTTTTATCTATGGGTTTATACTTGGAGTAGGCTACCTCTATATAAAAAGAGCTCTTGTCTAGAGGTGCAACTGATTCAGAAAAATTATGAAACAACCCCACTCTAAAAAAATAGGTATCTGGATGGGGAAAGTATATCCAGTGCATAGGAGAATCTATTCTTCTGGATATCCCTAGATTCAAATTAAATATAGAATTCCATTTTAATTTTTTAAACAAAGATACGATCTCTTTGGGCATCCCTTTAACCATAAAGGGCAATTCTGGGAGAGGAATAGTAGAAATTAAATAATCAAACCTTTCTTTAACGCCTGAATTTAAACGTAGTCTTTTTGAAGAGAGGTCTATCTCTTTAACTGCGCAGTTGGTATGAATATTTTTTATCTGGGAGGCAAATGCCTCTGCAAGTCTACCTATACCACCTTCCTTAGGATACCAAAAATAGGCATTGTAACCAAACTGCCTCTTGCTCTCCTCTACGGTCCCATCAATGATTTGAGACAGAGAAGGTACAGGAATAAACCCATCCAACCATTCACAGGTAAGTTTCTGGGGAGGCAATGTCCAGAATTTGGTATTGTAGGGAACCATAAAATGCTGGGCTATACCATCACCAAATCTATGCTCTATCCAATCCAAAAATGTAGGATTTTTAGGCAGTCTTCCATTATAGGATGCCTTGATTGCACCTAAAAGACAATCCTTAATCACGAAGGGAGGTAGACCCCAGAGATTTGCCTGAAAGGGGTAACGAGTATAACTACGGTAAGAATAAATCCAAGCATTCCTTTTACGTCTGATGAGATTGTTTTTGAAAAGACCTCTTACAAGATTAAAGGTATAGCGATGTCTAAAATGTAAGATATGGCCATCATAATCAAAAATAAAGTCACCTATTTTTTTGGAACGACAAAGACCGCCTACCTGAGATTCTTTTTCAAAGATCAAACAGTCAATACCTTTTCTTTGCAGATGCCAGGCTGCACTCAATCCTGCTAAACCCGCACCCAAAATAATAATCTTTTTTTTAGCCATTTACGTTACACGATAATCCTGCCCATCCTCTGGGTTATCTTTAGGCTCACCATAACTACAAACAGAATGATGATTAAGCCAAGAATATTAGAGGCCTGACTTAAAAGCACACCACTGATACAAAAGAATAGACCTATACCTGACATAAATACCAAGGTTTTATTCTTAGAATAACCTTTACTCAAAAACCTTAGAGCCAAATGGTCATCGCTCTTTTTAAATATTGACTTATTCTGCCTAAGCCGCATCAGGATAAGAAATCCAGTATCAAATATAGGGAACCCCAAAATCAATATGGGGCTCAAAAGCGCAATCTTTCTCTCTAAAGGGGCATAACTTATTATCAAGGTAGAAGCAGCCAAAACAAATCCTAAGAAATGACTCCCAGCATTTCCCAGATAAACCTTGGCTACAGGAAGATTATATAATAGAAAACCGATAATTGCTGATACCAAAACCCAGCTCAGCATCGCCACATTAAATTGATGATTAAACATAGAGACAAAAAGAAAACCCAGACTTACTATCAAGGCAATACCTCCGCATAAACCATCCATAATATCCAGATGGTTAAAGGCGTTGGTAATCCCCAAAATCCAGATAAAGGTTATAATTGTATTTAGGATACTACCGATATATACAATCTGTGTCCTTATGCCAAAGATAATTAAAATAGAGGTAGCAATAAGTTGGGTTAAAATTTTGGCTAGGATAGATAATTCTTTTAGGTCATCAATTATTCCCAAAATAAGCATAATAGAAGAGGCAAGAATAATACCAAATATTTCTTTTGTCAAAGTACCATAAAATAAAATACTCACTAAACAAGCCAGGGAGAAAGCCAAACCTATGCTCAATCCACCAATAAGGGGCGTCTGGTGTAATACCAAGATATTGTATCTCAAAGCAATTCTTCTAAATAGAAAAATAAAAATCAAGCTCAAGATAAATCCGCTTAAGCCTAAAATACAATAACTAATTAACATGGGCACCTCTTATAATTTGGTATAAATCAATGGTTCTGTTTGTCATACTCTCCACTGTAAACTCATTTCCTAACGACTCCTTTGCCTCTCTACCCATCCTTTGCATTAGGTCTCGGTTCTGTAAGAGTGTAATCAATCTTTTGGCCATACCTTGAATATCTCTTGGCGATACCAATAATCCGGTCCTGCCCTCTCTGATTATCTCTGCCACGCCGCCAGTATTAGTAACTATAACAGGCTTAGAAGAAGCCATCGCTTCTAGAATAGACACGGGCAATCCCTCCCAGAGAGAAGTAAGCACAAAGACATCTATCATAGATAGTAAACGCGAGATGTCCCTACGCCAACCTGTGAGTATAACCTCATCTTTCAGATGTAATCTTTTAATCAGCCTTTCAATCTTGGAACGTAGTATACCATCGCCTATCAAGATGAACTTTGTATTGGGTAGGCTCTGTTTTACTAAATGAGCAAGATGGATAAAGTCTAAAGGCGCTTTCTGTGGTTTAAAGCAGGAAATCGTTCCCACCAGTAATTCTTGGTTTTTGATTCCAAACTCTGCTTTGTTATATGGTCTAACTGAAGTAAATTCCTTGTAATCAATACCGTATCGGATAAGCAAATATTGTTCTTCCTTGCCTATGTGATTTCTTAGACCCTTTTCTTTGTCATAAAGAGAAACCACAATCAGTTTATGAGTAAATCTGGCAGCGAGCTTTTCTAAAAAAACAAACAATCTGCGCT
>JAMWDE010000076.1 GCA_023818905.1 Candidatus Omnitrophota bacterium
TATCCTTGATTAAAATATACTCAAAGGTTATCTGACGGTTGGTCCTCTCTGTATATCTCCTGCAGGCAGAAATTAGTTCCTTTAAAGGATAACGTTTATTTGCAGGAACCAGAAAGGACCGACTCTCGTCATCTGCGGCATGTAAGGATACGGACAACTCTATCTGTAAATCAAAATTAGATAATTTTGCTATGGCAGGAATAATCCCTACTGTAGATATAGTGATACGCCGAGCGCCCAAATTAAAACTGTAATCTGAGTTTATAATACGAATCGCCCTTAAAACATTATCGTAATTATCCAAAGGTTCACCTGTTCCCATAAACACAAGATGGGTAAGTCTTTTGGCTTTAGAGTAATATTTAAGGTAAAATGCTTCCTCTATTATCTCGCCGGTGGTCAAATTCCTCTTGAATCCCAATGCGCCGCTAGCACAGAAACGACAGCCAAAGCGACAACCCACCTGGACAGAAACGCAACCCGTCACCCGGCTCTTCGTTGGGATAACTACTGCCTCAATGCAATTCCCATCCTTTAACTCAAAGAGGAGCTTTTCAGTTCCATCATTAGATTTGAACTGGTTGGTTACCCTCATAACGCTAAGAGAAAATTCCTCCTTAAGTTTACTTCTCAGTCCTAGGGGCAGATCGTTCATCTTATCAAAATCCTGAACGCCTTTATGATACAACCAGGAAAAGATCTGACGAGCGCGAAAAGATGGTTGACTCCAATCCTTTAAGACCTTCTCCAATTCATCTAAATATAAATCTTTGATATCTACCATCTTAATGACTTATACTGCCCTTATACCTACTACGCCAGAAACCAACTCCCAGGTTTTTACCTTCTCTGTCTGCCTTACCTCTTTGACCTGTTTAAAAAATATCAACACTATTATATAACGCAACAAACCGGATAAGAAAAATAAGGTGAGTAGTTTATAGCCAAAGATATTTGTAACTATCGTTGCTAATTGTCCACCCAGGATGCCACCTAAAAATATCGTCAGATTTACGAAGAAATTAAAATAACCTATACAACGTATCCTCTTCTGAGGAGTTACTGCATCATAAATGAAATTTGAAACGCACAGATTAAATCCTGCCCAGCTAGAACCTGAAAGCAGCTGAACAAAAAATAGGTACACTGGATTATGACATATCAACCACCATAAAGGAATACTCGCGATAAGCGAGACAGTAAACTTAGCAATTCTCAGGTTGCCAACCTTATCAGAGATTCTACCCCAACGACCAAGAGTAAGTATCTGAACAGCAGGTACAGTACTAATCAATAATGTATAGGTAACGTAATTGAATTTTAAATCCTTAAGCATAAATACCGAGAAAAACGGTGATGCCAGATTTACACAGAAGTGTATGGCGAAAACAAAAAGGGTGAATTTAGCAAAATTTGACCTTCTGACATCCTTGATGAAATCAAACAGGCTGAATTTTGGCTCCTCATTTATCTTAAAGGGTGGTTCGTAAAGGCGGGGCAAAAAGAACCACGAGATAAAGCGGCTCAAAAACGCAGCAGTGAAAACAATCGTAAAACCAAAGAGTAAATTATTCTTATAAATCTGCAGGATAATCCCTCCCAGTAATTAACCACAGATAGCCGTTAAGGTAGTAACTCTGCTACGCCAACCAAAATAACTTCCCCGCCTTCGTTTAGACACATATTCAACTACCAGGGCCGAATTCACTGGTGCGGTTAGGGTATTGAAGCCAGTAAATAAGGTTATAAAAACAATGAGCCAGATAACTGGTTGATAGGGAAACCACCGAGGAATGAATATTACAGGTATCAGTATAAAGGTATGTACCAAGATAAAGACAATGAGAATCCTTTTACGGCTCCCCAGTCTTTCTGTAAGGTCTGCAGATTTCAACTGAGCAACTGAAGAAACAAGGAATGGAATAGCACTGAGTGCACCTATCTGACGTAGATTTGCCTTTAAAAAAAGGGTATAGGGTGTAATGTACTCAGAAACAAAACCGCTAGTGAGAGAGCCAAAAAAACCTTCTAATAAAGAGTATTTCAGGCTCTTTCTTATTTTACTCTCTGTATTCATCTTAAACGGTATATGTTGACTTTAAAAATTAAGATTTATTATACCACAAAAATAAAAAGGGATACCTCAGTAAGAGATATCCCTGACTTATTTGTTCCTTCGCTCCAAAAAGAGGCGAATCCTAGAAGGTAAACTTCAGCATAGTATAGAACTGGCTATTGTCGCGGAATTGACCATTAGAGTCCTGCTCTTCGCCATAGAAATAATGGATACCCATTGTCAACCATAAATCATCTTTAATCTCATAGGTAATTTTAGGAGAAACTCGTCCTTGATTGTCATCAGTAAAACTCCAGAGAATTTCAGGTTTAAGGCGTTCGTTTAAAAAATCGGTAGAGACTTTTAAAGAGAATATGTTCTCTACCTGATCCTGCGCTCCATAGGTGTAGGAATTCATAGTAGTGTAGGGCCTACCAGTATTAGCGTTATCCACTCCCGGCTTGGCATCCTGCATAATGTATTGGGCGAACTGAAAACTCACCAGCCAATCGGTAAAGAAAGTTTTATCCAGGCCCATCAGCCAAAAGACATTATCCCAACGATTAACTCCTCTAGAGGCGCCACTAGTGACATCTCCGTAATAGGTTGGCTCATTAAAATAAACCGCTGCATCGCCCCTTAAGGTAATACCCTGCAGTAGTCCTGGTTGAGTAAAGCTTCTGTTTATTGAACCGCCTAACATCTGCACAATCTTGAATCTGCGACTATAGTTAAAGGTAACGTTGGCCGGAAAAGGAGGGATCTGAACAGTAACATCATCCAGATATGTTCTGGCTAAATAATCATAACCATAGAGGTAATTTAAGGTGTATTCCCAATCCTTGATTCTATCCTGCCACTGTATACCGAATTTGGAATTTCTAAATTGTTTTGACGGATAATAGATATCAGTATTCAACGTCCCGTTGTAATTCTTCCCTAATGTGCCGAATGGAAGTTTGTTGGCTGAGCCCGGCGCTGCCTCAATCCTTTCTTTGGCCTTTACAAATAATCTGTATGACCTAAAACTGAAAGGTGCTTGAGGTGGAGCTGCGGTTGACTGTTCAAAATCCGGGATAATCAGAATCTGTAAATTAGAATTTAACTTAGGTGAATAGTTGATATTCAACATCCAAAGCGGAATGCGGATATCAGCCATATCCGGCAGCCAGTATTCAGTTAAATCCACAGGATTGAGCCTATCCAAAATAGTTATACCGTCAGCTTGACCCCAAGAGACCTGTTGTTTGCCCAATCTCAAAAACCACTGACCCCAGACATAATCTAAATAGCAATCCCTTAACCAATCAGCACGCTGAATATGTCCCATATAGAGCTGGGCAGTATCGTACTTCTCATACCAATCATATACAGCATCATACCAGTATTTGGTAGACATAAAGAATGCGAGTTCGGAATTAAATTTATACTCACCAGAAAGCTGCAGGATATTTTTAAACTTAGAGATCTCATTAAAGGTATCCAAACCTACAGAGGTTTCATTTTTTAGATAACCAGCTATGGTCAAATTACCTTTTGAAATCTCAGCAACAGCAGATGAACAAGTTAAGATCAAAAGCAAAAGAACCAAAAAAGATTTTCTTAACATCAAAACCTCCTTTCTTATAGTACCTATCTACCAACGTGAACGACTTAACACCTGCTCAGTGAATTCTTCTTCAGACAATCCCTGATCAATCTTAACAGTCTCATTGACTATCACTGTGGTGTGCCCTGACCTTAAGTCTTTACCCTCCAAAAATACCTGGATGGGGTACTCTTTACCATCAACCTTAAAAATCTCATGATTGCGAAACAAGGTCATAAATTTTTTGCCGTTGATATCGTACTTCTCCTCATAGATATTCACCCCGTAACTCCTGTCTATCCAAACTAACCTCTTAGCATAATACCAGTTCGCTCTCTTAGGGGTTGCCTCAATCACAAAACAAGGAGTTCCTACATAATAAGTCTTCTTTGAAAAATCAGAGGTGTACCCTGTAAAATCCTCCTCTTTTAGCAACTTATACGTTTCATCCTCAAAGCGCCGGATAGTGATATCCTCTACAGTAAAATCAGCACCTAAAAAGGAATCATCTGCCTGAGAAGCAGAAATCTTTCTAATTCTCTTCAATGAAGGCAGCCAAAGCCAGACATCCTGGTCTCTATCAGGGTCGAGATAAGACCAACTCAAGGTAGCCAAACCCTTTACCTGGGTAGGGCCAGTAAAAACCACCAGGTCTTTGTAGGCTATACCATCTGAATGTCTGCCTAAATTTATTCTCTTACGGGCAGTTGATCTTTCCCGGATAGCTCCGGACTTATCTATAAAATAGGCCTTTCCGGTATATGCTACGTCATGGGCAAAGAGGGTGTACTTGTTAAAATACTTTATGCGCATAATCTCATCTGCGTTCATGCCTGATTTGGGCTTATAGACCTTGAAGTACTCTAATTCCTGGGCTAAGGCATACCCAAAGAATAGGCCTAGTCCCAACAACAAAAGAACTGTCCTTTTCATCTCTACCTCCTCTTTTTGAGCATAAATAAAATTTACAGAAAATAAAAATTAATAGTGATTATTTACAGTGGGATAATCAAATAGAAACAGGAAAAGTAATGATACTTTTTTCTAAAAATCCTGCTTTTGATTTAGAAAAGTGGGCTAATTGCACTTCTATTGAAATGGGTGAAAGAAAGCATAAAGTAATTCCATCTGGATGGTGTAGTTGGTATCATTATTTTGCTTCAGTATCTGAGAAAGACATTATTTCAAACTTAAACTGGTTAAAAAAACACAAGGAAGATTTGAAATTGGATTATGTGGTAGTTGATGATGGTTATGAAAAAAGTGTTGGAGATTGGCTTGAGGTAAACAAAAAATTTCCTCATGGTATGAAATGGATAGCAGAAAAGATAAAGGAAGCAGGTTTTAAACCAGGAATTTGGACTGCGCCATTTTTTGCAGCCAAAAATTCGTCCGTTTACAAAAAGCATAAAAATTGGTTTATTAAAGATAAACAAGGGAAACCAGTTGTTGCTGGAATAAGTCCTGTTTGGAAGACAGTTCTTTATGCTCTTGATTGCACAAACCCTGAAGTTGAGAATTTTTTAAATACAACTTTTAGGACTCTTTCAGAATGGGGTTATGAATTTTTTAA
>JAMWDE010000077.1 GCA_023818905.1 Candidatus Omnitrophota bacterium
CTACTTTTAGCTTTGAACGCGAGATAAACTTAAACTTAGTGCGAGATAAGGCTTGAAGGTAGCTATAAGGCTAATTTGAGAGAAGGCCTGAATTCAGCTTTTGTGTTTTTATCCTGTTTCGTCTTCGTGTGGATGTTTTGGGCAATAACCAACAAGAAGGAGTTGTTATAAATTTTAAGTAATATGCAAATAGACCACTTAAGATCGCATATAGTTAACTGGATTAAAAAAGAAGTTGTATATTCTAAAACTAAAGGTGTGGTGCTTGGTTTAAGTGGCGGACTTGATTCCAGCGTAGTGGCTTTTTTGGCAAAAGAAGCGCTGGGTAAAGATAGGGTATTGGCTCTGATACTTTCCTGCCATAGCCAAAATCAAGATATGGTAGATGCAAAATTAGTAATTCGCTTATTAGGTATAAAAAGAAAGCTAATAGATTTATCTAAGACCTATGATTATCTATTGCAGATTCTACCAAAGGCAGATAGGTTAACTCAGGCAAATCTCAAGACGCGCCTGAGGATGTCGATTTTATATTACTTTGCTAATAAGTTAAATTATTTGGTCTGTGGAACTTCCAACAAGTCAGAATTAATGGTGGGTTATTTTACCAAATATGGCGATGGAGCAGCGGATATATTGCCTATAGGTGATCTGTTAAAAACCCAGGTAAGGCAGTTAGCAGTGGCATTAGGCGTTCCCAAGCGCATCATTGTAAAACCTCCTACTGCTGGTCTTTGGCCAGGTCAGACCGACGAGGAGGAGATGGGTATTGTGTATTCTGAATTGGATGATATATTAGAACGTATACAGAAAAAAAGGCGACAGATTATTTCTGAAGTAAAGGTAAACCAAGTAAAGGCTATGATAGAACGTTCAGAGCACAAAAGAGAAGTACCAAAAATATGCAAGGTAAATTAAGGAGGCAGGGATGGATGAGTTGTTAGAGATTTTAGAGAAGGACGGTCGTGCCAGTGTAGAGGATATAGCTAAGATGTTGAAGAAGAAACCACAAGCAATCAGGCAGGCAATTAGGAGATATGAAAAAGAAGGCATAATCTTAAAGTACAAGGCAGTCATAAACAAGGAATTGATTAAAGAGAAGGATGTTGAGGTAAGGGCTTTGATTGAGGTTAACGTTACTCCTCAGAAAGATGTAGGTTTTGACCGTATTGCCGAAAGGATATATTCTTTTCCTGAAGTGGTTAGTTGTTATCTTGTTTCAGGAACCTATGACTTGCTATTGATAGTGGAAGGTAGAGACTTGCATACGGTCTCCAGTTTTGTGGCTGAAAAGTTGGCTCCATTGGAGAATGTTAAAGGCACTACCACCCATTTTCTTCTAAAGAAATATAAGGAGGATGGTGTGGTTTTAAAGCATAAAGAAGAGAATAAAAGGATTGCCATATCTTATTAGTTGGCCGATCTGTTGATTCAATCTAAACAGATCAGTAAACTAACAAATAATAACTATGATGATTTCTAAAAAAGTACAAAATATGCAACCCTCTGGGATACGCACATTTTTTGATTTGGTGCTGGGCATGAAGGATGTTATCTCTTTAGGAGTGGGAGAACCTGATTTTGTTACTCCGTGGCAGATAAGGGAGGCAGGGATATATTCTCTGGAGGAAGGTTTTACCTCCTATACTTCTAATAAAGGGCTATATAGGTTGAGATTAGCCATAAGTCGCCATCTACACAATAGGTATAATCTGGATTATTCTCCTGAGGATGAGATTCTTATTACTGTGGGAGTAAGCGAGGCAACCGATTTGGTCTTAAGGGCTATTATAAACAAAGGAGACAAGATACTAATTCCCATACCTGGATATGTGTCATATGGTCCACTTACGGAATTAGCAGGCGGTGTGCCTGTATATATTGATACATCTAAAGAGAATTTTAAACTTACTCCTTCAACCTTAGAGAAACACATAGATAAAAATACCAAGGCATTGATTCTAAATTATCCCAATAATCCCACTGGTATTTCTTATACCAAGGCAGAACTAAAACAGATTAATAAGGTTATTTTGAAGTATAAATTACTTTGTATTACCGATGAGGTTTACGGTGATCTTACCTACGATTTTGAGCATACTCCTTTTGCCACATTACCCAAAGCTAAAGAGAGAACTGTATATCTTAATGGATTTTCCAAGTCCTATGCTATGACCGGATGGCGGGTAGGATTTGCTTGTGGGCCAAAGGATGTGATTGCGGCAATGACTAAGATTCATCAATATACCATCATGTGCGTGTCCATTACTAGTCAGATGGCTGCCTGCGAGGCACTACATGCAGGTAGGTCTGCAGTGGAGTACATGAAGAGAGAATATAGAAGAAGAAAAGAATTCATCATGGAGGGATTAGAGCATTTAGGTCTGAAGTGCATTAAGCCTCAAGGTGCCTTTTATGTTTTTGCTTCTATAAAAGATACGATGATGGGTTCTTTAGAATTTTCCAGAGAACTGTTAGAAAGGCAGAAGGTAGCAGTAGTGCCAGGGACTGCCTTTGGTTATAATGGCGAAGGCTACATCAGGATTTCGTATGCTGCAAGTTTTGAAAATCTAAAAGAGGGGCTTTGCCGTATGGAGGAATTTTTAAAGACAATAAGGAGGGGATAATGTCTAGAATCACTAAGGTGGAGATTTTAAAATTAGTAAAAAAATACAATGTAAGGTTTATCAGACTCTGGTTTACAGATGTTTTGGGTTTCTTAAAAGGATTCACTATCACGAGAGATGAGCTTCCGCGCGCCTTGGAGGATGGAATGGGTTTTGATGGTTCCTCTATTGAGGGTTTTGCTCGCATAGAAGAATCAGATATGATTGCCCGTCCTGATATCTCAACTTTTGCAATTTTGCCTTGGGAGGCAAAGGATGGCTATAATATAGCCAGGATGTTTTGTGATATATACGAACCTAATGGCCAGCCATTTGAAGGAGACCCTCGTTATGTGCTTAAAAAGAATCTCTTGCGCGCTAAGAAGATGGGATTTGTATACAACGTAGGACCAGAATTGGAATATTTTTATTTTAGTAATCCCAAAGACACTATTGTTTTGGATAGGGGTGGATATTTTGACCTTGCGCCTTTGGATTTTGCCCAAAAGGTAAGGCATCAAACCGTAGCTGCCTTAGAGAGTTTAGGAATAACGGTAGAGTACAGTCATCATGAGGTTGCCTCGAGTCAACATGAGATAGACCTGCGTTACAATGATGCCCTAACTATGGCAGATAATGTGATGACTTACCGTCTGGTAGTGAAGGAGATTGCGCAACAGAATGGGCTTCACGCTACATTTATGCCCAAACCCATTTTAGGCATAAACGGTTCAGGTATGCATACGCATATGTCTTTATTTAAAGGGTCCAAGAATGTATTTTTTGATCCCAAGGATAAATTCCACCTTTCCAAGATAGCTAAACACTTCATTGCTGGTTTACTTAGATATGCAGCTGAGATTACTTCTATTACTAGTCAGTGGGTTAATTCTTACAAGAGATTAGTACCAGGTTATGAGGCACCAGTGTATATCTGCTGGGCACAGATGAATCGTTCCGCACTCATCAGGGTTCCGATGTATAAACCAGGTAGAGAACAATCCACTAGAATAGAGTATCGTGCCCCTGACCCTGCATGTAATCCTTACTTGGCTTTTGCAGTAATGTTAGCCGCAGGCCTTGAAGGTATAGAGAGGCAGTTACCTTTGACCGAGCCAGCCAATGATAATATTTATAATATGAGCGAAGAGGAGAGGGCGCGTGCAAAGATAAAATCCCTTCCTGAAGATTTACTGGAAGCCATCAAGATTACTGAGAATTCAGATTTAGTAAAAAATGTTTTAGGAGAGCGAGTATTTAATTTCTTTATCCGTAATAAGAAGATGGAGTGGGATGAATATAAGCAACAGGTTACCCGCTATGAGATAGAGAAGTATCTGCCAATCCTTTGAATCGCATATCCCTTAACTCTTTAACATATGTCAAAGCCTAAATCGAACAAAAAACAGGGTTATCAGGTATTTTTAAAACAGATAGAGGCAATATCTAAAGTGGCCAGTCTCATAACATCAGGGTTGTATTTAGAGGAATTGTTGAGACTTACCGTTAATGTTACTGCTGAGGTGATGAATTCAAAGATCTGTTCTCTGATGCTATTGGATTCTGAGAAGGGAGAACTGGTTATTAAGGCGACTCAATCTGTTTCCGAGGCATACAACAAAAAGCCGAATATCAAACTGGGAGAAGGCATAGCCGGCAAAGTGGCAAAAGAAAATAAGATTATCTGTGTTTCAGATGTTAGAGAAGATCAGCGTTATATAAATAAAGATATTGCTAAAAGAGAAGGTCTAGTTTCTTTAGCGAGTGTCCCTTTAGCAGTTAAAGGAAGGGTTATTGGTGTACTTAACTGCTATACCTCAAGGAGGCATATATTTACCAAGCATGAATTGGACATTTTAACCGCTTTAGCAAATCAGGCAGCTATAGCTATTGAGAATGCCGAGTTGGACTTAAGGGCGCGCAGTGCTGAAGAAGCCTTGATAACTCGCAAGATTATAGAACGAGCAAAAGAGATACTTGCCCAAGAAGTGAACATGTTGCCTTCTGAGGCTTACAGGTTAATCCAGAGACAGAGCATGGACAGTCGCAAGTCTATGCGTGAGATTGCTGAAGCAATTATCTTGTCTAAGGAAATAAAAGAGAAAAAATTAAAATAAATGGGTTAAGCAAAATGAATAGATATTGTCCTAATTGTGGAAAGTTGTTAGAAGAGAATAGTCCTCTTAGGTGTCTAAATTGCAATATAGATATACCTACTTACATCAGGATAAATTTAGAAAATCTTAAGAAAGAGAAGGATTATCTAGCAATCTATAAAGAAAAGATAGATGCCGAGGTCACCAAAAAGATAAAATCAAATATAAGTAGGTATATAGGGGTATTGGCATTTATCTGTATAGGTGGCCTATTTTTGATTTACGTTAGTAATCAAAATATAACTTCTCATATAGTTACGCAGCAGCTTACAGAGGAACTCAAAGATAGTGGTATAAGACAGGTTATAAACAATGCTGCCAAGACAAAAACAGAGCAGATT
>JAMWDE010000078.1 GCA_023818905.1 Candidatus Omnitrophota bacterium
TCCTGAGTTTGTCCATGTAGTTTCACCTGCCAACTTCACTGCCAAACCGCAACCTCCGGTTCCATTGGGAAGACTGTAGGCAACCAAGACATCTCCGCTCACCTGTTCATAAGCAACGTCAAAGGAACGAACCGTGCCTAGATCTAAGCTGGTAGATAATGCCGCAGCTGGTTCAGAGCCCCAACTAGAACCATCCCAGATAAAGGCGGATAAATCAGAATTGGCATCGGAAAATACCAGAGCAATCTCATCAGAATTTGGCCGAGGCTCTAATTCTATAAACCTAACCACACCTGTGGTTCTGTTAGATTCCAAATTTGTAGAAGAACTATCCCAAACACCATCCACACGTTTTCTATAAGACAACTCATTGGTAGTTCTTCCATTGGAATAAACCACCAGACAATCTCCTGAATTCTGTTCAAATTCAATATCAAATACATTGTAGACACTAGAAGGCACAGAAGTACTCCAGGATTGAGACCAACTACCACCTGAATAAGTGTAGACATAGAGTGTGGGTCCGGTAGTGGTAACCACGCCTGCTACATACTCATCTATCTGGGGATTTGCCTTTACAATAACCCTATTTATAGTGGTGTTGGCAGCGGATAGATTACTACTTGCGCCCCAGTTACCTGATGAAACCGTATAATCCCTTGTCTTTGGCTCATTGGTAGGAGCGGTGGTGTTGCCATACACCACCTTTCCATCTCCCACTGCTGCTTCTAAGTAACCCATAAAGACTAAACTGAGCCCAATAAAGATAATTAAGATCGAACCTATAATTCTTTTATCCACGCTCTTCCTCCAAAATAAAGTATATCACACTGCTCCAACCTTTTCCATATGAGGTGGGTTGCCTAAGAGGACACCTGATCTTTATCTAAAAAGATGTAGCATAAAATTTGCACTTATTTAAAAAATCTTACTGAAATTTTTGTCTAACTCCCGCGATAAGGCGTGGTAAAGAAACCTGATCTTATTTGTAATACCCTGGCTCATCGCCAAATATAGAAGAAAACAGGCGTCCTCTTTAGCAAAGGTACTCTGTATTGTATGCCTTATAAAAAATCTCTCCCAAAAAGAGCCACCTGTTGGTCTTAGGCTCACAAGAAAGTCTGAAGGTATTTTGGTATCAAGCATCATCTTACTTAAGTACAACCCTACATATAATGGTATAACCAGGCCCCAATCAGAAGCCATATCTGATAGCCTATCCCAGTTCAAAATATTCCCATAATGCAAAACAAATGAGTGCAGGTCATATATAATATTTATCCTGGCAAAGCCATGCCTTAAACCATGTTCACATAATGCCAAAAGCATATGTTCTGGCAACATCATAAATATATCACCCAAACCCTCTTGCTCAATATTCAAGGCACTATTCCAGACCTCATCCATATCTATACAAGAATAGAATAATCTAAATAATTTGCTGGAGACCTCTACGAAGTGCCAGTGAAGATGTACTGGTGCTAGTATAAAACTATCATCATCGGTATGCTTAAAGTACATCTGACTCTGTCTGGCATTTGACCCTGCGGCATTGTACAACCTGTTACAGCTTCGATATCCACAATCTCTAAGAATCCTATCTGCCCCTGAGAGGTCTTTTTTTCTGACTAAGATGTCTAAATCCTCCATCCTTCTTATGCCAATCTTATCCTTATAGATTGTCTTCAAAAAAAATATACCCTTCAAAAGTATAATGGGTATGTTGCACGTCTGAAAATATAAACGCATCCTTTCAAATTCATCCAAGATAAACATATTTCTGGCGATATTTAACCGGTAGGCATTCTTAAGACATAAATAGATATTATAAGGTAGATTTTCTTTCTCAGTCTCAAGATTATGAAACAACAGAGGGATTATCTTGTGATAATCTGCTATCGGTATCAATCTATCCCATTTTAAACTGGACTGCAATAGGACAGGATGTTCTCTTTTTAATAAAGATACTAGGATATCTGTTTCTTGTGATAACATAGGTAGGTTTATTAATACCTTTGTAATTCCCGGGTAGTGTAAGCACCTTTTGAGAGAGGGTCAAGGACTTGACTCAAGAAATAATTTATATTAGCAATGAATTTTTTGGGGATAAAAATGATGTCCTCTGACTGCAGGGGAATATTTTGGCGAGTATCGCCTACCAAGGCCTTGGTAAGATTCAACCTTTGTGCTTGAGGACTCTGAAAACCGCCTCTAATCAAAATTACGCTGGAGGCGACTGCATCTTTGGTAAAACCACCTGCCAAACCAACTGCCTCCAAAACCGTCCTTGCTCCGGTAACAGAATATACACCCGGCCTGGCTACTTCACCTAGAACAATCACCTTTTTGCCTCCTAATTTTTTCAAGGAGATGGAAACCTCAGGAGACCTTATATACTCTTTAAGTCGCTCAGTAATCTGCTGGTCAAGCTCGGTGATAGTCAAACCCACTGCCACAACATCACCGATAAGGGGAAAGGACACCTTACCATCAGGCCTAACAATTACCTCTTGGTCCAAATCCGGATTCTGCCACACAGAAATCCTCAATATATCCTCTTCACCTAATACATACTCCAATTGCGGTCTGGTTGGTTCTGGTGGCTTAGCAACCCCTCTTTGTTCTGGTGCTATCTTCTCAACCACAACCTCAGCTTGCAGTTCTTGTTGCAGTTCTTGTTTCTGACTTAATATTTCCAAGGCCTTCTGGAATTCTTCCTGAGCCTCCTTATACTTTCCCTGTTGATAATAGATATTACCTCTTAAGTAATGTTCCTTTGCTTTTTCTTTATGGTTATTATCTTGGGCAAAGGTAATGGTAAGGAGATTAAAAAATAATATTAACAACAAAATAAAAACAATCGTTTTATTATACACCAGTTTCATCTTACTCTAATCACCTGTCCTGCCTACCAACAACGCCGCCTTAAGACTATCTTTCTGGCTCAAGTATCACCTCAATTTTACGCTTAAGCTCAATGGCAGCAGCCTTTTCTTTATCCTCTGGTTGAGTATCTACTAACACAGAAGTGCCACCCAAGGATTGGGAGACTCCCAAGATTCTCTGTTGAAGGTCAGTATTCAACCTCACTGCCTGCTCTAAATCCTGAAGTGTCTTCGCCTGACGTTGTCTTGCCTCAGCTAATTCCTTTTCCATAGATTGGGAACGGATTTTGAGATTCGCAATCTCTTCCTTTAAGGCAAGAATCTCTCTCTTTCTATTCTCCAGTTCCAGTTCTTTATTAGCTAAAACACCGGAAAGATTAGCTACTTGGGCTTTGATACTGTCGTAGATTAAATTTATCTCCTGGGTCTGGTTCTTGTACCTGTTTAACTCCTCCTGTGCCTGCGTTTTGGCAATCTCAGCCTGACTCAATTTAGATTCAACCGCCCGTTTTTCTTCTTCCTTCTCCATCAATTTCTGCCTTAAGGCATTGAGCTCTATCTGTAAAGAATCCGCCAACGCAGTCTTTTTATCCAAAGAACCTCTCAATTCTTCTAAGCGCGCCTGCAAAAGAAGACCTTGGGATTCTAATTCTTTGATCCTATTCTGACTACCCTTGGCATCCATAAGTTGCTTTTCTAAATCAGATAGCTTTACCTGCAGATTAAGCAACCTCTCCTGTGTATCCAAGACCTCCTTCTTTGCCTTATCTAATTCTAGTTCTTTTTTGACTAGGATGTTGGAAAGTTGTATGAACTGTTCCTTTGCATCTTCATAGATCTTGGCTGTCTCTGATGATTGAGGATAGGTCTTTAATTTCTCTATCTCAGCTACAAGCCTTTCCTTTTCTGCGTTCAACTGCGTTAAAGTAACATTGCGATTCTCTAACTCCTGCTGCATCTGCTTTATCTTTTCCTGCAAGGAAGCCCTTTCTTGCAACCAACTACCTGTGTCTATAGACCCTTTCTGCGTAACCATCAATTCCTCGTTCAGGCCGGCTATCTTAGTCTGTAAAGAATTGGCCTCTTGTTTAAGTTTAGCATTCTCCTGTTGCAGGTTTTCCCACTGCTGTTTCTTTTCAGATAACTCATTAGAGATCTGAAATATCTGCGTCTTGAGGTTCTTGTTGGTCAACTGAAGCTCCTCAATAAGTTTCTGTTGATAGTCAATCTTTTGTTCTAACTGCGCCTTGGTCGAGTTTAATCTATTCAGTTCCAAATCCAACTCTTTTATCCTCTCCTCTTTCTGCCTAAGCAAAAGATTTAAGTTGTTTATCTGGTCCTCTACATTTTTTAAAGGTAATTTCTGGCGGGAGATATTTTTTTGAGAATCTGTAAGCTTTGCTTGCAAGGAGTAATTCTCTGACTCTAATTCGTTGATTCTCTGTTGAAGGGTTCTGTTTGCCTTTACAACCTCTTGATAAGTAGCCTGCAGGCGAACAAAATCTTCTTTGGTACGGTTAAACTCTTCAATATTTTTTTTTAAAGTGGCTGGCTTACCAGCGCTAAACTCTTCCTTAAGGAGTTTTAGTTCGCTTGTAGTGCGCATCAATTCCTGGGTGGTATTCTGTAGACGATCACTCATACTCTGATTCTGCGCCTGAAGCAAAGCCCGCTGGTTCTCCAACTGAGCTATCTGTTGGGTTAGTTTAGCGATGGTCTGCTGGGCATTTACCAGATTATCTCTGATTGCCTCTACATTGCTTAACTGGCTTAATCTGGCTTCCTTCTCTTTGAGAGATAAACTTAACTGGGCAATCTGCTTCTGGAACTCTCTATTCTGCTCTGATATTCTTTGCAGTTGATTCTTCATCTCAAATATCTTACCCCTTTGCCCTACATTTAAATAAAACACTGTAACTCCCAAACCTATAACTATAACCACACCAACACTAAAAATATACTTTAAATTCATTATTATTTTCTAACGCACCTGCCCCACGCATTCCATACATTTTTCAATATAGACCATAGGATTACGTGATAGATCAATCTGTTTGGGCTGCGAGAGTCTGTTGCCTTGACTATCAAGAATTACCTTAACCACCGGACGTAGAGGTAGATGGAAATTATCCTTTAACACTATAGCGATCTCCTTAGTATTCAACTGCACAAGTGTACCTGCAGGAAACACACCTATCTTATCTAC
>JAMWDE010000079.1 GCA_023818905.1 Candidatus Omnitrophota bacterium
CAGAAGGTGTTAGCGGATTCACAAAAGGAAACAGAATCTTTTAGGTCATATCTGGATTTAACCAAATCAAAATTTACAGAGAAGTATAACGCCTTGATGGAAGAATTGGCTCTTTTAAGAGAGCGTAATCGTTTAGCAGAATTGGCCAATGTAGCTATTGTAGAGGGGAAACGTAAGGCACTTGAGGAGTTAGAAAATTTTGTTAAGGATGCTTCTCGTCGAGAGTTAATAGAAGTGGCTCAAGCAGAGATAATGCGCATAAAGGCATTCTATGCTACTACGAATCCACTAAAAGGTCAATCCATAACTTACAATAGTCCCAGTGGCATGGTAATCCTGGATGATAAGATACCTACTTCTACGCTTATTTTAGAACTTAGACAGAATCCTGATTGGCGCCTGCGGGCTAAATTTGCAGAGTTATTGGCGAAGCGCAAAGAGCCAGGCGTAGAAGAGGCACTTCTTGGAGCAATGCGTAATGACCAAAGACTTGAGGTAGTTAAGGTTGCTTCAGAATCCTTCTGTATGTTGACGGGATGTAGACTTAAGGATATATTTGATTGGGAGTCAGCAAAGGAGTGGATAGATAAAGATGATTAGTAAGATAGGCTTTGATAATCAAAAATATCTTAAAGAGCAGAGTCAGGCGATCTTGGAGAGGATTGATAAATTGAGAGGCAAACTCTATCTTGAGTTTGGAGGTAAGCTTCTCTATGATTTACATGCGGCAAGGGTGTTGCCAGGTTATGAACCTAATATCAAGATAGAACTTCTGAAGCTTCTGAAAGATAAAATCGATATCATCCTATGTATATATGCAGGCGATATTGAGAAGGGTAGAATCAGAGGAGATTTTGGTATAACCTATGACGCGGATGCATTAAAGCTCATAGACGATTTAAGGGAGCATGGTTTGGATATTTTGGCAGTGGTGGTTACCCGCTTTGATAATCAGGTCCAGGCAATAAGATTTAAAAATAAGTTGGAGAACCGCAATATAAAAGTTTATATCCATACTGCAACTAAAGGCTATCCCACAGATATAGACACTATTGTCAGCGAAGAAGGCTATGGCAGAAACCCTTACATAGAGACACAGAAACCTATTGTAGTAGTCACGGGTCCTGGCCCGGGTAGCGGGAAGTTGGCTACCTGCCTCAGTCAACTTTATCATGATTATAAAAAAGGTATGAAGTCCAGTTACGCCAAGTTTGAAACCTTTCCTATCTGGAATTTACCTTTAAAGCACCCAGTGAATCTTGCTTATGAGGCCGCCACTGCAGATATAGCTGATTTTAATTTAATAGACCCATTTCATCTAACTGCCTACAATCAGAGTGCAGTGAATTATAACCGCGATGTAGAGGTATTCCCTATTTTAAAAAGGATATTAGAGAAGATAATGGGAGGTTTTTCTCCTTACAATTCTCCTACTGATATGGGAGTTAATCGCGCAGGTTTTGCAATTGTGGATGACGGAGTGGTAAGAGAGGCAGCAAAACAGGAGGTTATTAGGAGATATTTTAGATACAATTATGAGTATATCTTAGGAATAGAAAAGAAAGAGACCTTGGATAAGATTAGGTTGATTATGGAGGAGCTTGGTTTAAGGCCAGAAAACAGAATTGTGGTTGAGCCAGCTCGGAAGGCAGCATTGGAAAGAAGGGTTAGTACAAAGATGACCCCTAAGGTCAGTTGTGGTGCGGCCATAGAATTAAATAATGGCACTATTATTACCGGCAAGAATTCTTCTCTGATGAGTGCATCTGCAAGCTTGATACTGAATGCCATAAAAAGTTTGGCTGAGATTCCAGATAAGATACACCTCTTGTCTCCCAAGATAATTGACCAGATTGTAAGCATAAAAAAAGATGTCTTAAATCTCAAACAGGAGACACTCGATTTGGAGGAGGTTCTGATCGCCTTAAGTATCTCAGCAGCCACAAATCCTACTGCAGAGTTAGCGATGGAGAAACTCAAAGAATTAGCAGGTTGCGAGGTTCATCTTACTCATATTCCTACCGCCGGAGACGAAGCAGGGCTAAGGATGTTGAAATTAAACCTTACAACCGATGCCAATTTTCCTACCCAAGCACTATTTATCTTATAATCTTTAAGACCACTGTTTTATTATGGAGACGCAAAACAAATTACATTGTGGTATCGTGGCTATCGTCGGCAGGCCAAATACCGGTAAATCTACCCTTTTAAATAAAATCTTAGGCGAAAAGTTAGTGATAGTTTCTAAAGTACCTCAAACTACTAGGAATGCCATACGTGGTATATTCACTGATCAGCGTGGCCAGATTGTCTTTATTGATACTCCTGGTATGCACCTTCCCAGACATAAGTTAGGGTCAATAATGCTTAAACGCATAGATGAAGCAATAGAAAGTAGCGATTTGATTATTCATCTGGTAGATACTAATGATCCAGTTGGTCAAGAAGAAAATATGATTGTGGAGAAGATAAAGGTTGTCAAGGTTCCTATTATTTTAGGTCTTAACAAGATAGATCTAAAGGCTAAATTTATAGACAGTTACATAAAATTGTGGGAGCAAAAGAGAGGCAAAACCGTGGACGAGATGGTTGACGGTTTTATACTTATGCCTTTATCTGGACTTAAAGGTACAAATGTAGATAGACTCTTAGAAGTTATCTTTGCACATCTTCCTTTAGGTCCTCTACTCTATCCAGAAGACGTAGTCTCTGATTTTCCTCAGAGACTGGCCATTGCAGAGTTCATTCGTGAGAAGATAATTAATCTTATGCGCAAAGAGGTACCACATTCAGTAGCAGTTTATATTGAAGATATACAACCTCGGCAGACCAACCTAATTTATATCCGTGCAATAATTTTAGTAGAGAGGGAGTCCCAGAAGGCAATCGTGATTGGTAAGGATGGTCAGATTCTGAAGATGGTAGGTCAACAAGCACGCCCGGAGATAGAGGCATTGTTATCCAAACAGGTTTTTTTAGAGACGCGGGTTAAGGTTAAATCCGATTGGCAGCAAGACCCATTTATTCTTAAAGAGTTGGGATATATCTGATAATATGGTATAATAGTTTAATCTTTATTATCTTTAGTATAATTCTCTATGTTAATCAAATATTTATCGTATTATGGATAATCAGGCACGGGTCATAGAAGAATTTTTAAATAACTTACATAAGACCCTGAAGATAGTCTCTCTTTACCCAGAGAGTCATCCCTCTTTTAGAAAATGTGTAGAGGATTTTAAGTCCGAGCTTGAACACGCCTTAAGTTCTATAAATCCTATTAAGATAGGCATAGCTTTTGATTCCCTGTATGTGGCAGATATGGTTTTCTCAAAAAAGATAGTTTATGAAGAGTTAGCTCAAATGATGCATATGCGCAGGTTAAAAACTTTAGAGTTCAGGAAAGATTTTACCTTGGAAGAGTTGATTTTCTTTTTTTCTAAGATATCCCTACGGCCAAGGGAGATATTTAGGTTAGGAGGAGTAGCAAAGATTTTCGGCCAAGGTGTTCTGCCTCATATATCTGTGGAGCAATTGGATTACTCCCAGCTCTTACATGCAGAGGGAGCAGCCTACAATGATATGTGGTTATATCTACTAAAAGAGGCAACAGAGGAAGATAACGTTCAGAAGGCTTCTGTGGTAGCGGATAATTTTGCTAAGATAATTAAATATTTTCCTGTTAAGGATATACTTCAAGATAATGAGACCAAACAGAATCTCCAGGGGTTTCTCAATTATATTAAGGGCAAAAAGGTAGATAGATTCTCTTTCTGTTCCAAGAAACTGGCAGAACATATAATCAGAAATATTTATATCTGTCAAGATGTAAGTCCTGATGCTATAGGAGTATTTTTTGATAACCTTAGCGAAAATGATATTGCTGAGATATTAAGTGATGAATTGTTATACGACGATAATTTTGACCAGTTGAGTTTCAATCTTTTTCTTAAGATTATCTCTCCAGACAAGCACAGGGCTGTATCTGGCTTTCTTGATAAGGCACTGAATAGAAAAGGTATTTCTGATAGTCAAAAGATAAAGACTAAGATTGGGCGGTTATTTTCTAATTCAGAGGACAGCTCTACATCGCAGGTGTATCGTAAAACATTACTTAAATTCTTGGATGATATCTCTTATGTTGAGACCATCTCTTTAGACCGCAGCCTGATGTTAACCAATTACCGTAGGATACTTGCGAGTCTTCTTTTGGAAGAAAAAGACCATAGGCGCATAACAGTTATCTTAAACCATATAGAAAATGGTTTAAAAGATATAGCCGAGGATGATTTCGAATATCTAAAGTTACTGATACATATTCTGCAGAAAAAGAGAGCAGAAGACACATCTTTAGCGGATTTATTTAATAGATTAGATAGCCAAATCGTTAATTTTATAGAAGAGTCTATCTGGAAAGAAGAGGCTTCTTTAGATATCCAACCCCTTCTTGAAACTCTTCAGTCAAGCACCCTTGGATTAGAGGTTTATCTTTATAGGATATTTAAAGAGAGCAAGATCAATCCTTATGTGATTAAGATGTTTTTAAGATTCTTTCCTGATAGATTAGGTCTGTTTTATGAACATCTTAAAGAAAAACACTCTGATGTGGAGTTCCTTGAGAGAACTATTGCAAGCTTAAAGAAGGTAGATAGTCCTATCATCTTAGATGTATTGAAACAGATATTCTTATTTTCCAATAAGTTTATTAAATTAGAGATAGTTAAGGCAATGCAGGAGTTACCTATGTTAGACAAAGATTTCTTATTTGAGATACTTAAAGGTGAAGAGATAGCCCTGAAGAAAGAGGCCTTAATTGCCTTGGCTAGATACGATTCTTCTAGACACGAGGCGTTAAAAGAACTCCTCTTTATGCCTGGCATCATTCCTTGGGATAGGAGGAATAAGGTCCTGTTTGAGAATATTATAGCAGTTGAGGAGGCAGATATCAGAGAGGCTAAGGATTATCTGATAGATATAAAACAGAGACTTTTCTTTTGGAACCGTAAGCTAAAAAACACTATTAACGCGATACTGCAGAAATGGATATCATAGAAAAGGTAGAAAGGTGTATTAGAGG
>JAMWDE010000080.1 GCA_023818905.1 Candidatus Omnitrophota bacterium
ATGCCCATAATCATAATATATCTATTGATGCAGAAGTATATTGTTAAAGGAGTAACTTCTGCGGCATTCGGATGAGGAATAAACTGTTTTAACTGTTCCCTCAAGGACTTTCGCACAAACAAGACAGAACATTGGGGGAGACAAAAAGAAAGGATAAAAAATGGAGCAATCAGCTGAAAAGCCGAAACACCATGTCACCGCACCCCAAGACCGCATACCTATTTTTCAAAAAGCAGTATACAGTATAGGAGGTTTGGTTAATAGCATTCAGGCTGCTGCCATTGGAGCAATGGTCATTATTTTAAACTTAGGATTAGGCGTGAATCCTGCTTTGGTGGGTTTGGTGGGAGCTATTCCTCGTATTATTGATGCTATCTCAGACCCTGTTACAGGTTACATTTCAGATAATATCAGAACACGCTGGGGTAGACGTAGACCGGTTATCTTTTTTGGAGCGATTACCGGCGGGATCCTCTACGCATTAATGTTTCAGCTGTATAAAGGGCATAGCGAAATCTTCTATTTTTGGTATTTTGCTGCGTTCCAGAGCCTTTACTTCCTTGGATTTACCTGTTTTTCTATTCCTTGGATTGCCTTAGGTTATGAGATGACACCTGATTATCATGAACGGACACGACTGCAAGGGGCTAGCAATTTTATTGGTCAGTTTGCCTGGGTGATTGCTCCTTGGTTTTTTAAGATTATGGACAACAAGAATTGGTTTACAGATATCGTTCATGGAGCGCGTATACTTTCAATAATCATCGGTGGATTTATTGTGGTTGGCGGAATACTTCCAGCAATTTTTATCAGAGAGCGTTTCGCTGATATACCCAGACCTGAAAGGGCAAAGGGTGCCTGGAATGTTACCAAGGATTTCTTTCGTGGTTTTGCTGTGGCTTTCAAGTGCCTTCCTTTTGTTAAACTTTGTGCAGCTACATTCCTTATCTTTAATGGATTTATGCTTGCCTCTGCCTTTACAGCCTATGTTATTTTCTTTTATGTTTTTGGTGGTGATTATTCTAAAGGTGGCACACTGTTGGGTTGGTTTGGTTCTATCAGTTCTATCTGTACCTTCTGCGTTATCTTTATCACCACTTGGATATCTACGAAAATTGGAAAGAGGAATACCTTCCTAATCACCATCTCCCTTTCTATTATCGGTTATGCCTTAAAATGGATAGGGTATAATCCTACGCACCCATACTTATTATTGATAGCAGCTCCCTTTATTGCCTTTGGTTTGGGGTCACTTTTTACTTTAGTCAGTTCTATGGTGGCTGATGTCTGTGATTACGACGAGCTTATAACCGGCACTCGTAGAGAAGGTATGTTTGGTGCTATCTACTGGTGGATGGTTAAGCTTGGGCTGGCTGTTTCTTCACTTATATCCGGAATCTTACTTAATGTGAGCGGATTTAATATTAATCTAGGTGCCAATCAGACTCCCAAGGCTTTATTGAATATGAGGTTATTTGATATTGGTATTCCGATTGTAACCTCTCTGATTGCCATTTTTATTATTATGACTTTTGAGATTTCGGAAGCTAAGGCTTGTGAAATTCGCGTCCAAGTGGAGAGACGCAGAGGAGAAAGAAGAGTTGAAGTAAGACCGGTAGCAGAAGAGAGAAGAAAAGGCGAAAGAAGGAAAGGTTATGGTCGAAATAATGCATAGCCCCCCCAAGTCACAGAATAACAGGGTCATATCTCTTTTTAGACTGATAAGTATTAACTTTTTGGTTTTTAGTTTTCTCTTTTTATCTCTGTATACCTGTATTCGCGTATTAGCTGAAGATAGTCCCACATCAGCAGAACTCATCAGTAAGGCTTGGGAGGCGCATGGTAGAGGAGATATTGAGAATACTTTTAGATATACACAACAGGTTATAGACCTTTACAAAGATATGGCAGATAGGCTACAGGCGTCTTTAAAACAGTTTCCAAATAGTAAAGATGAAATTGAGGTATTAGGGGTTTTGAATGATGTAGCTACAGCCTATTTTATACAGGCAGAGAGTTTGATGCGGCAGCATAAAACAGAGGAGGCAAAGAAGATTTTTCAATTGATTATTGATAGGTATCCCTTTGCCCAGGCTTGGGACCAGCGTGGGTGGTACTGGTCAATTGCTGAAGTAGCACGCCAGAGCATAAAAAAGATGGAGACCGGTTCTATTGAGATAGAGACAACAAAAAAACAGGTTAGTCAATTAGTTACTACCATTAAGCTCTATGACCCAGGAGAAGAAGAGGTTGTAGATTATGCGAGATATGGAGAGTTTGTTAATGTGGGAACTAAAGATTATAAATATATCGTGCATGACCAGGAGGGTTTAATCAGGGCAGTAGGTGAGGGCATATATCCTAATACCGGTTCAGTTAGATGGGACCCGGCCTACAATAGAGCCCTGAAAGAAAAAAGGTTGGAGGGTAGTCACTGGGATTTTTTGCAATCTCCGGATTTGGAAGCAGCATTCTTTAAGTGGGTAACTGCTCCTGAACCGCAGGGCGTAAAGATGTTCTACACAGGTCTGATTTTAGAAAAAGCAGGTTTAATTAAGCATGCTATAAAGTGCTATTATGCCATTGTAGTACATTATCCCGGCAGTTATGGTATCACCTATTTTAAAACCCCCTGGTATGTAGGTCAGGCAGCTTTGGCTAAGATTCATTATCTTTTGCGCCGTAATCCGCAGTTAGGTTATAGATTGGAGGGAGCGGATATACGCATCATTAATGGTTTTGATAAGGATGTGTATAATGATACTGTGATTACAAATCCTGGTAAATTTGTAAAAGATGGCTTTCTTTCTAAGTTAAAACCCCGACCTTCGGCAGATAGCTTCAGTATCAAAAAAAGATTAGGTAAAGGTAAAGTACAGGTGGTGCAATACGAAAATGGAGATTGGCAACTGTTGGTTGAAGGTAAGCCTTATGTAATTAAAGGGATTACCTACGCACCTACAAAGGTGGGAGAATCCCCAGATGAGGCAACATTGAGTAATTGGATGTACGCGGATTTAAACCAGAATGGTAAAATAGACGGTCCTTATGATTCTTTTGTGGACAAAAATCGCAATAACCACCAGGATGACGACGAGCCGGCAGTAGGAGATTTTCACTTAATGAAGGAGATGGGAGTAAATACTATTCGGATTTACCATCATCCCCTATCGGTAAACAAGCAGCTTTTAAGAGAACTCTACACCAATTATGGCATCAGGGTAATTATGGGAGATTTCTTAGGTAAATATGCCTTAGGTTCAGATGCGCCTTGGAATCCGGGAACAGATTACACCAACGAAGAGCACAGGAGGAATATGTTGGAGTCAGTGACCAAAATGGTTTTAGATTTTAAAGACGAGCCTTACATATTATTCTGGCTTTTAGGTAATGAGAATGTTTATGGTTATGCCTGTAATGCTGACAGAGAACCTGATGCATTTTTTAAATTCGCCAATGAGGTAGCCAGGCACATCAAATCCATTGATCCCGAACATCCGGTAGCGATTGCTAATGGAGATGTGTTGTATCTGGATAGGTTCGGCAAGTATGCCGCAGACATAGATATTTTTGGTACCAATGCATATCGCGGAGATTACGGATTCGGTTTTCTGTGGCATCAGGTAAAACAGGAAGCAGACCGAGCAGCCTTTATTACCGAATTTGGGTGTCCAGCTTACGCAGAGGGTAAATCTGTAGATGAGGCAGAGTTTCTTCAGGCAGAGTATCATCGGGGTTCTTGGGAGGATATTGAAAACAATATGGCTTTTGCTGCCGGAGCAGGAAACGCTATCGGAGGTGTTGTCTTTGAATGGCTTGATGAATGGTGGAAGGCGTATGAACCTTACATTCACGATAAAAAAGGGCTTTGGGCAGGTCCATTTTCTGATGGCTATATGCATGAGGAGTGGTTAGGTGTCTGCGGACAAGGAGATGGAAGCTTAAGCCCATTTTTACGGCAACTACGTCAGGCATACTTTATGTATAAAAGGTTATGGAATAAATGAACCGAGGGAGGTAGAAAGGAGGGGGAGAAAAGAGCAGAAGCAGTAAAAAGTAAAAGATTAAATTTAAGTTAGGGTAACCTAAAAAGGGAGGTACAGAATGAGAAACAGATATTTGAGGTTAGCAATGGTAGTAGTTTTTAGCCTATTATTTCTGACAATCTCTGGTTTTAATAGGCAAGGATTAACACAAGAATCAAAGGAGTTTGTGGTTTACTTGGATAAAAATTCCCGAGAGAACCACTATATACCTTCTGGTTGGATGGGTGATTATGGCGACGTAAAGATGGATGACCAGTCAAGCGAGAATCCTCACTCAGGGAACACCTGTATAAAGTTTGTATATAGCGGCAAGCGGTCTCAGAATCAAGGGTGGGCTGGAGTGTATTGGCAGAATCCTGCCAATAATTGGGGTGCCAAGAAGGGCGGTTTTGACCTTACGGGTATGACTAAGTTGACTTTTTGGGCGCGCGGAGAAAAAGGTTCAGAGATAATCCAAAAATTTATGGTAGGAGGCATAAAAGGAACATATCCTGATTCTACGTCAGTAGAGATCGGACCCATTGAGCTTACAGATACTTGGAAGCAGTATACCATTAATCTGGCTGGTAAAGATTTATCCTATATTAGTGGCGGCTTCGGTTGGGTGACCAACTCTGATTTAAATCCTAAAGGAGCGACTTTTTATATTGATGACATAAAATTTGAAGTTGACCCTACAATGAAACCGCAAACAAGGAAACAGGAGAATATGCCCTTTTATATCTACTCTGATAGAGGTTCGATCAATAATCATTTCATACCCTCTGGTTGGATGGGTGATTACGGCGACATAAAATTGGAAACAGGCTCAACTGAAGATGCCTATTTGGGAGACAGCTGTATAAAAATCACCTATACGGGAAAGGTTACCCAGGGAGCACGCTGGGCAGGCATATATTGGCAGAATCCTGCTAACAACTGGGGTAATGAGGACGCTGGTTTTGACCTTTCCAAAGCTACAAAACTTACCTTTTGGGCGCGCGGAGAAAAAGGCGGAGAGAGAATCGAAGAGTTCAAGATAGGTGG
>JAMWDE010000081.1 GCA_023818905.1 Candidatus Omnitrophota bacterium
TCGGCCTTTATCCTGATACAATGAAACCAGGGGAAACTTTTATCACTATCGCCAAAGAGGGGAGTACGATTTCGGGTCTGTTTGATGTTATTGCTACTCTTACCTCTATGTGTCTGCAATCAGGCGTACCTTTAAAAACTTTAGTCAGAAAGTTTAAGGATTTAAGATTGAGTTGTGATAATGGTATCCGTGCAGATAAACTGGATAGTGATTTATTGAGAATAATGAAAGAGGCAGGTTTTTTTAGAATAGCCATCGGTGTTGAGGCTGGTAACAACAAAGTCTTAAGGGCGATAAAGAAAAGACAAGACATAGATACAATTAGAAGATTAATCCAGAGTGCCTGGGAGTTAGATTTTGAGGTGGATTTATTCTTTCTGGTAGGTTGTCCTTATGAGACGTGGGCAGACTTACAGGATTCTTTCAAAATTGCCTTAAGCTATCCTATCAACACAGCGTTCTTTTATAACCCTATTCCATTTCCTAATACAGAGTTGTTTGATTGGATAGAACATAATGGAAGATTATTAAGACAGTATCAGGATTACCTTAATGATTTCCCTATACTTGACAATGAACCTGTATTTGAGACGCCCCAGATGTCTTTGGACCAGAGAAGAAAGGCCTTAAAGATAGCCTTTGGTGTTAGTCGTATTACAATGCGTCGGTCTTGGAAGAAGAGATTATCCAGATGGGGAATATTTGGTAGAGTGATTGCCTCCATTTACACTACTCGCATTATGCAGGATAGAATTTTACGTATTAGATTTTTCAATTTATTGTTTTATAGGTTAGTGAGTATTACGAGCATATTTTATAGGAATGGCTAAATTATTGGTCTCTATAATTATACCTTACCAGGCCAAATCAGAAAAAATAGATGAATTGTTAAAGGACCTATCCAATCAGAAGACCTCCTTTGAGACAGAGATTATTCCTGTGCAGGATGTGACTCCTGCGGGTAAGGCAAGGAATATAGGAGCTCGCAGGGCAAAAGGTGAGATTCTGGTTTTTCTGGATAGTGATTTGCGTTTAGGACACGAAGCAGTTTTGGAGAATCTAGTAAATTCTCTTCTAAGGCATAATAACTTAGGTATAGTTTCTGGCTCCATACGCATACCTCCATACACCTCTAAGTTTCAGAAGCGTTATACGCAGGAGATTCCTCATTCCCAAACTCCTGTGGTGGACAAGTTGACTGAGGTAGCAGTGGCTACCTCAGCCTGCTGCGTTATATATAAAAAATTATTTTTAGAAATAGGCGGTTTCAACGAATTTCTCCCGCGGGGCCAAGACCCAGAGTTGTGTTGGCGTCTAAGAAAGAAAGGTTATCTCACGGCCTTGGCTCCTTTCTGTTGGTGTTATCATCCCCAACCAGATAATATGGCAGAACTCATAAGGATCCATTTCAGGAATGGCTTATCTACCGGTATCGTGGATTATTTCTGGCCAGATTTAAATATAGATATTGACCCTAAAGGAATATTCTATATTTCAGAAAGAAAAACCAAATCTTATAGGATAGCAAGGTATATAATAGCAATGCTAAAGGCAATTATCAGGTGCGAGATTCTTTTATTTTCTTCAAAAAGCATTTATCTTTTTGGATATCTGTATGGATTTTTGAAATGTAGAATATGGAAAACAAAATCAGCTCCTTAGAACCCAAAAAAATTTTGATTGTAGATTTGGGAGGAATAGGTGATATTGTATTATCTATTCCTGCACTTAAGGCACTGCGTAGGAGGTTTAATCAGGCAGTAATATGTATGTTGGTAGTTAGGCGTGTCTGTGATTTAGTTGAGTCTTTCTCTTACATAGATGAGGTTTACACTCTTTATAAGGATAAGCGACATATCCTCTTTGACTTAACGACGTTGCATCTATTACGCAAGAAGAATTTTGACTTGGCAATCAATATGCGTACCATTGTTTCTAAGGCAGGCGCTAAGAAAATTAAATTTATTCTAGATATAATTAATCCGAGATTAAGAGTAGGTAGAGATACGGATAGTCTAGGGTATTTTTTTGACATAAAGATCCCAGAGACATATTTAGCTAAAAAGCATGAGATGGATTACCATATAGACACTGCTTTGGCTTTAGGGGTTGAGGTAAAAGACAGAAGCATAACCTTGGATATACCACAGGAAGCTAGTTTAAGACTAAAGGATGTCTTAGCAGGTTACAGTATAACTGATAATGATACAGTTGTGGGTATCCATCCTGGAGGTATGCCCTCTCGGCGTTGGCCTATAGAAAGATTTGCAGAGGCAATGCAACAGCTCCATCGTAATTTAAACTGTAAGTTTGTTGTCACTGGTAGCAAGTCCGAGATATCTTTGGTAAATAGACTTATAGAGATCAGTCGGATTTCGGTTTTAAATATGGCAGGCAAGTCAAATCTTAAAGAATTGATAGCCTTAATAAAATACTGTGATGTTTTTATTTCCAACGATACAGGACCTATGCATATCGCCGCTGCCTTAAAAATTCCCCTGGTAGCAATCTTAGGTGCCGGTGATTTTGTGCGATACAACCCCAGAAGTATCTCAGACAAAACCGTGGTTTTATATAAAAAGAGAGAGTGCTCTCCTTGTGAACGTTTTAGATGTAAGACATTGGATTGTCTAAAGAGCATTACCCCTGCGGAGGTTGTAGGGGCAGTAAGTAGTCTGTTAAAGAAAACAGTTCAGCCTTCTTAATATCATGTTAAAGGATATCGCATTGATTATCCCTTCAGGAATAATATACCTTGCATTTATCCTTCCGCAGATAACCAGAGTACACACCTCAGATGAATTATGCTGGTTGATGAATGGGATAAGATGCTTATCTGGTAAACCCGTCTTTGCCTATTCGCCTTGGCTTTATAGTTGGCTAATCTCCATCCCTATGAGGATATGGGGGATTAATGATATTTCTGTCAGGTTGATAGGAATAGTCTCAGTCTATCTCAGCTTGTTTTTGATCTATCTTCTTATAAAACAGATGTATAAAAATAAGAGGCAAGTAAGCTTATTCATACTGATAGCTAACTTGTTATACGTTACACATCCTATGGTAATTCAAGGTTCATTGATTGTGGATATAGATAATACCATAATGACTCCAGCTTTTCTATTTCTAATCTATAGTCTTTTAAGATTGGGTCATTGGCATAGGTCTAAATTTATTTTAGCCATTCTTTCTACAGTTATATTTCTTTGGACCAAGCTTACCGCTGTATTTCTATTTATTGGTTTGGCTACTCTAGTAGGTTATCTTACAGGTAAGGATGAAATAAGAATATCTTTATTATTTAGGGTGTTTTTTACAGGCATAGTGATATTTATGCTGTCATGGGTTGTACTGAGCGGAATCTTTGGTTATAGCGTTAAATTCACTATAGATTACACCCTGAGGCGTTTAGGTGTAGGCTTATTACATCCCCTTAGAGACATCACTGTGCTCTTTTCTAATCTGACTCATCTGACAGTATGGTTTTCTCCTTATCTTCTGTTAGCGTTATTTATATTATTAATCCGCATGAATTGGATGTATCTATTGAAGTATTACCTTGGCATAGGAATCATCTCCCTGTTGTGCTATCTGGTTTTAACTCCTTTAGAGCAAGGGTTTCCTAAGTACTATATACCAATTGTAGGATTTGCCTCTATTCTGATGGCTGATGAAATCTATAGTTTTATCTCCAACTTGAATCCAAGAAGATTTCTACTTATCTTTCTGATGGCCATTGTCTTGGTGCTTTATTTTTACTTTGTGCCAGGAGATATTATCTATAGCCTAAGGTATCAACTCAGAAAAGCATTTGCTATGATAGGATCAAATAATGGCAATATTATTATATGCCTTACAAGGCAGTATGTTTTATATTTTTTACCTTTACCCATAATCTTGTTTGTTTTTAAATATATATTGAAACTAAAGGATAGAGTTTTTTTGTTGGTTCTTATTTTTTTAGGCCTGGCAGGAAATCTAGCTCTTTCTATTCAACAGGCAAAGGCAGATTATCTTACTAATTATGCCTATGGAGAAAGAAAAACTAGAGAATTGGTTGAGTTCTTAAAGGAAAGGGTGTCTGCAAAAGACAAGATTGTTTCTGCTTCACATATTTTATATTATCTAGATAGATACAGTGACCTTATTCCTGTATCGGCCTGGAGCGATAAAGACCTATTTTTTAGAATCACAAGAGATAATGATGTTGGATTTTTAGTTTATAGTATCACTTCTAATTCGTTGAAGAGTTATAAAAATATTTTTAATGATGCCCAAATCAGAGAATATCTTAAGAGTAATTTTAGAGAGATGCAGTTCGGTGAGCATACTGTTTGGATAAGAGCAGATAGATGATTAAAACCATATATAATTGGCTTTACAGATCGGTTTATTATAAGAGAGATAATATGATAGGATATTGGCAGGAAAGAGTAAGGATGGCTGGGCTTTATCTATGCAATTCTAATACGGGCAGGATATTAGAGATAGGATGCGGGTTAGGGTTGTTCTTAGATAAGATATTACGGAGCAGGCCTCGATTGAATATCTTTGGTATAGATAGTTCTATAGAGATTATATCAGAAGCAAAAAGACGTCTAGGAGATAAGGCCAGCCTAATTCAGGCAGATGCAATGAGGTCCCCATTTTTAGATAACATATTTGATTCTGTTGTATGCATTAATCTGCTATACAACTTATCCAAAGAAGAATCCTACATAGCATTAAAAGAGGCAATTAGAGTATGTAAGATAAATGGGGAAATTGTATTTGAGATAAGAAACAGTTTAAATCTTTTAGTTAAACTTAAATACAAATTGACAAGATACTATGACCCTACAGCGGTTGTGCACCCTTTGATTACACATAATTCCCAGGAGGTAATTAACTTTTTAGAAACGCATGGCTGTAAGGTTATTGACAGGGTAAATATCGGCTTTCCCAGGAATAGATTTGCTCCAATTATAGTTTTGAAGATAAAGAAGTATAGATAAGATGATAAGAAGACTGCCTATCGTATCCTTGCCGGTTGATCTGGTTTCTCTA
>JAMWDE010000082.1 GCA_023818905.1 Candidatus Omnitrophota bacterium
ATCGGGCTCGAGAGTTCACATCGACAGCCCGGTTTGGCACCTCGATGTCGGCTCATCCTATCCTGGGGCTGGATAAGGTCCCAAGGGTCCGGCTGTTCGCCGGTTAAAAGGGTACGCGAGCTGGGTTTAGAACGTCGTGAGACAGTTCGGTCTCTATCTGATGTGGGCGCAAGGATACCTGAAGGGGAGCTTTCCACAGTACGAGAGGACCTGGAAAGACAGACCTCTGGTGTTCCGGTTGTCACGCCAAGTGGCAAAGGCCGGGTAGCTATGTCTGGAAGGGATAAACGCTGAAGGCATCTAAGCGTCAAACCCACCCCAAGAATAGGTATCCCTTCTGCCATGAACAGTGGCAGATGTAGGCCGGTCGTAGACTACGACCTTGATAGGCGCAAGGTGTAAGACCCGTAAGGGTTTGAGCCAATGCGTACTAATCGGCCAATCGGCTTGACCTTTTATTAGCGTATAGCGTGTAGCGTATAATTTACCTAATACGTTACACGCTTCGCTAAACACCAAAAAGTCTAATATAGTTTTACCTTAATATGTAGTTGTCTTTTTATATGGAGATAAGTTTTGCCGGCGATCATACTGGAGGGGAAACACCCGTTCCCATTTCGAATACGGTAGTTAAGCCCTCCAAGGCCGATGGTAGTGTAGTCGTAAGGCTATGTGAGAGTAGGTAGTCGCCGGCTTTGTATTATTTGAAACACTCCATTACAGTTTTTTCCGTCACTGCTCCTACCTTTATAATGTAAGATAACCTTTAATTCGATGCCAGATAGGCTTTTAAGTTAAATGTATCTCCAACATTAATTCAAGATAAGTCTTAATTTGATTAAGGTATAATAGCTATATTTTAATTCGGTTGGCCGTCGGCTTTTTTGTTGTCTAGACGGTATTTTTTTAGTAAAATAATCCTTATGAATGAGTCCTTATACACCTCTGTACAGTATTTAAAAGGCATAGGGCCTAAAAAAGCAAAGGCATTACAGAAGGTTGGTATAAGGACTATAGAAGACCTTCTTTATTATTTCCCCCGTCGTTACGAAGACCGCACAAATCTCTTACCCATTGCAAGTTTAAAAGAGCATCAAACCTACACTATCAAGGCAAAGGTTTTAGTAAAATCTCAGCGTCAATCTCTTAAGAGACGAGGATTCAACATCTTAGAGGTAGTAGTGGGTGACGATACTGGAAAGATTTTCTGTGTATGGTTTAATCAGCCCTATCTTAAGGATTATTTTAAGATTGGACAAACCTTGATTCTATATGGCAAGATAGAACGCTATGCAGGAAGATTACAGATGAATTCTCCTGAGTTTGAGATTATCTCAGAGGAATCGGATACAAAACCCCAAACAGGTTCCCAGGAATCATTACATACAGGTAGACTCGTTTCCGTATACACTTTACCAGAAGGTATAACCCAACGCAGTTTTCGCCAGATAATAAAAAATACCCTGGATACTTACTTATCGCAACTTAACGATTTTCTCCCTTACGATATACGGGCAAAGAATAATCTGTTTAATTTAGCTAAGAGCCTCATCAATATCCATTTTCCTCAAAGCTTAGAGTTTCAAAAAGAGGCCTATCGCAGGCTCTCCTTTGAGGAATTCTTCATTTTTCAATTACCCTTGGCTTTAAGGAAATTAAGAAAAAAAGACAGACCAGGAATAGCTCATCAGATAGAAGGTGAACTAGTAGAAGATTTTATTGCTAATCTTCCTTTTCAATTAACTCAAGCCCAAAAGAGGGTCTTTGGGGAGATAAAATCAGATATGGCAAGGCCTCAACCTATGCAACGGTTGTTGCAGGGAGATGTGAGTTCGGGAAAGACTGTAGTGGCTACGCTGGCAAGTCTAGTGGCAATCCAGGGAGGGTATCAGGCAGTTTTTATGGTTCCCACAGAGATTTTGGCAAGGCAGCATTATGAAAAGATCAACTCACAGTCTCGTGGGAAAATAAGTATAGGATTACTTACCAGTAGTTTGAGTGAAAAAGCAAAAAAAATGATTTACCAGGAAACAAAAGAAGGTAGATTACAGCTAGTAATTGGTACGCATGCGCTTTTAGAGAAGGCAGTAAAGTTTAAAAATTTAGGTTTGGTAGTTATTGATGAGCAAC
This sequence comes from Candidatus Omnitrophota bacterium, assembly GCA_023818905.1. Lineage (GTDB taxonomy): Bacteria > Omnitrophota > Gorgyraeia > Gygaellales > Profunditerraquicolaceae > JAMWDE01. The sequence goes on from JAMWDE010000082.1 coordinate 2,131, forward strand.
ATAAATTTGGTGTGGGTCAACGTGCGCTTTTACCTCAAAAGGGAAACAATCCTGATGTCTTGATTATGACTGCTACGCCAATTCCCAGAACCTTGGCGATCACCCTTTATGGAGACTTGGATATTTCGGTTATCGATGAGTTACCTTATGGAAGGCGGCCTATCAAGACACTGCATTTTAGTTTTAAACAGAGGCAAAAGGCCTATGAGATTGTACGGGAACAATTAAAAAAGGGATTTCAGGCTTATGTGATCTATCCCGTTATTGAAGAGTCTTATGATTTAGACATGATGGGTCTAAAGAGTGTTTATGAGGAGCTTGGTCAGAGTGAATTAAGAGGTTTTAACTTAGGCTTAATCCATGGAAGACTTAGACAGAGAGAACAGGATGAGATAATGTTAAGATTTAAAAACAAGGAGATCCAATGTTTGGTTTCCACCACTGTGTTAGAGGTGGGCATTGATGTGCCTGAGACTACCTGTATGGTTATTGAGTATGCAGAACGCTTTGGTTTGAGTCAATTGCATCAATTACGCGGTAGGGTAGGAAGGGCAGGTTTTGAATCTTACTGTATATTGATCTCTGACGTTTTAACTCCTGAAGCAAGGGCGCGTATAGAGGCAATGCTTAATTATCATGACGGTTTTCGTATTGCAGAAGAGGACTTAAGGATTCGTGGTCCAGGAGAGTTTTTTGGAAGTAGACAACATGGGCTTTCCGAGTTGAAGATTGCAAATCCTTTAACACAGCTACAGTTGTTAAAGAAGGCAAAAGAAGAGGCAACTAGACTTGTGCGTTTTGACCCCAATTTAGAAATGCGCCAGAATGTGTTGTTGAAAGAGAAGCTCTTGCAGAGATTCCCTGAGTATGAGAGATTGATAGTGGTAGGTTGATTTTAGCTCATAGGCTGATGAATTCGCAAATTATAAGTTGAGAGGCATTTTATATGCGTATATTAACCGGTAAGTATAAGGGGCAAACCATTAAGACATCCAGAGGTATTAGACCTACCCAGGGCAAGGTTAGGAAGGCGATATTTGATATTTTAGGCAAAATAGAAGGTCTGTCCTTCTTAGAGTTATTTGCTGGTTCAGGCGCAGTAGGGATAGAGGCATTATCTCAAGGAGCCAGAGAGGTGGTATTTGTAGAGAAGGAGCAGAGATGTATAGATACGATTAAGAAGAATCTTTCGTTATTGGATTGTTTAGATTATAAGGTTGTAAGGTCAGACGTTTTTAAGGCCATAGAGACTTTAGCAAGATATAAGAAAAAGTTCAATATTATTTTTGTAGACCCGCCTTATTATAAGGATATATCAAAAAAAACCTTGCAAATCCTTTCTGGTTGTGATATAGTAACGCAAAATGGTTTAATAATTATTCAGCACTATAAAAAAGATAATCTCCCAGATGCCTTGGGAGATTTAGTGTTATATAAACAAGCAAGGTACGCAGATACAGTATTATCGTTTTATAAGAAAGTTAACAGCGATTACTAACTGCAGACAAGAAAGATTCTGCTGTTATTTGATTTGACTAAACATCCGTTTCTTTATAGACGAGAAGGATATGTGTCAGAGAGCAATATATCCAGGCAGTTTTGACCCGGTTACTTATGGCCACATTGACCTTATAAAAAGGGCAAAGGGTATATTTTCTGAAGTTATTGTAGCAGTAGCGCGTAATCCCCATAAAAAGCCACTCTTTAGTGCAAGAGAGAGGGTCCAGATGTTAAAGAGGGCAGTTCAAGATTTAAATGGAGTGGTGGTAGAAGATTTTGATGGTTTGGTGGTAGATTACGCCGCTAAAAAAAAAGTAAGCGTTTTGATTCGTGGCATAAGGATGATTTCTGATTTTGAGTATGAATTCCAGATGGCCTTAACTAATAGAAAGCTTGCGCCCCACATAGAGATCATTTTTTTAATGCCGCAGGAATCTTACAGTTATCTTTCTTCCAGGCTTTTAAAGGAAGCTGCTACATTAGGTGCTGATTTATCAAGCTTTGTACCTAATTTTGTAGAGAAGGCATTAAAGGAGAGGTTATGCAATAGAAAATCACGTCTTTGAATCAGGTTTCATTTCCCCCTTTAAAGTTTAAAAGAGCAGCTACGCCTAAGTCTATATGAAGGTAAATATAAATCAGATTCCGCCTGAAGGCTTACTATTAGAGGAAACAATTTACCCTAAAGACCTGGATTTGGATACGGATGTGGTTAAGTTTATTGAGCCTCTTAGGGTGAGAGCAAACATTGTAAAGATAACCAATGTGGTTACTGCAGAGGTCTATTTAGATATAAAGATGCGTACAGAATGCAGTCGTTGTCTTAAGGATTTAAATTTTGATTTCAAGAAAGAATTCAAGGTGAGTTTTCCTATAAATAAATTTGATTATGAGATTGATATAGATCCTGCTATAAGGGAGGAGATAATTTTGGATTATCCTATCAGGATATTGTGTAAGACCGATTGTAAGGGGCTTTGTCCTAACTGTGGTAAAGATCTAAATGAGGGAAATTGCAGTTGTCATCTGTAAGTTTAAAGGTGGTTAATGAAGTCCAATTAAAATTAAGACCTAAAATAGAAGAGGATAAGAATGGCACTACCGAAAAAAAGACACTCTAAAGCACGGGGCAGGAGGCGCAGAACACATTGGAAATTGAATTCTTTAAATCTCATACCCTGTCCGCAATGTAAACAACCAAAGTTGCCTCACCAAGTTTGTCGTACCTGTGGCTACTATGATGGAAGGCAGGTTATAGAAGTTAAGGTAAAAGAGAAAAAGAAGACAAGATAATTGGTGAGCGTTAATTGTCAAGTAAAACCAAATAAAATATGCATTATTTGAAACGTCTCGTTACAGTTTCATTATATATTACACCACTGCTTCTACCTTTGGAATGCAAGATTTG
>JAMWDE010000083.1 GCA_023818905.1 Candidatus Omnitrophota bacterium
AACTGGTTTGGAAATAACTGATGAAAAGCTATTCTTCTTTGCCTCAACTGTAAGAGAGGTTATTAACATCCTAAATAAACAATCAGAGAATATTAAACAGACATCAGAAATGCAACCAGCTGCTAACTGGCAAGAGATATTAAGAAACATTCAAGTTGAGAATATGGCTAAAATCATATCCCTCAAACCAGGCCTTTTGGCAAAAATAGCAAATATTCTGCTTTTTCCTATACTCTCAGCCATAGGGTATGTTATGTTTTGGCTTAAGGTAAAAGGTAAAAACAATATACCCTCCAAAGGTCCGCTTATCTTCTGCCCAAACCATACCAGTTATCTCGATGCCCCTCTTTTAGCCATAGCCTTAGGTATGCCTACTCTGCTTAATACTTACTTTTTGGGCTATAGTGCCTATTTAGACCATCCCTGTTTGAAATGGTCAAAGAAGTTGTTTAGGCTTATATCGCTCGACCCAGCTTCAGAATTAGATGAAACTCTTAAACAGTGCAGTTTTATTTTAAGAAATTCCAAAATGTTGTGTATGTTTCCTGAGGGTTCGCGTTCTGTTGACGGAGAAATAAAAGATTTTAAACGCGGCGTAGGTATACTTATCAAAGAGTTAAATGTTGCGGTTATACCAGTTTATATAAATGGGACACATAGAGCCTGGCCAGTTCACCGCCTCCTGCCGCGACCTGCTAAGGTAGAAATCAGTTTTGGTAAAAAAATAATGCCTGAGGATTTGATGGCTGAACACATAAATGAGATTGATATTTACGGAAAAATAGCATATAATTTGAAAAGGAACCTATTGCAACTAAAAGAACAAACAGATAAAGGGATATAATTTATGGAGACACAAAGATTGGCTCAACTACTTTCAAAGGAAAAAAGAAGAAGTGACCGCCTTGGTCTACCTATAAAGATCTCATACTGTCTCCCCAAAGAAAATAAATGGGAAGGTCCTCTCTATGTTATAAACGCAAGTGGGGGAGGGATAAGATTTATCACCAATAAAAATATAGAAGAAAATACAGAGTTAGATATTAAAATAATTATTCCTAAAGAATCTCGAAATCCTATCTCCTTAAAAGGAACTGTTGTCTGGTGCAGAAAAAAATACCCAAACTCAAAAGATTATTATGTTGGTGTGAAATTTCATAAAATGCAAGACGATGATCGCAGAAGGTATGTGGTTTATCTATGTGAAAATATTTTGCTTCATAATCTAAAAAATCAAAATTGATAATCTATGGATGACCCTATAATCAGCGTGCCTAAGATAGAGATAACCACTGAAACACAATTTGACCTTAAGTCGTTCTTACAGGCAATAGATTACCGTGTAGCTCGCACAAAAAAAGAATGGGAAGATGCCTATAGATTAGTTTATAAAGAATATCTTAAGAGAGGTTATGTTAAGGATCCGGAAATAAAACTAAAGTTATCCATTTATAACGCTTTACCCGAAACCACCACTTTTATAGCAATAACAAATAATGAGGTGTTAGCTACCGCTACTTTGATTCCCGACTCACCATTAGGGCTTCCTATGGATGAGATATACCATCAAGAGTTGGAACAGTTCAGGCATAGGAACAAAAAAATTTGTGAGATATCAATGTTGGCAAGTAATACTGAACTCTTTGATTCCGGCGTTTCTCTTATGTTAAACTCTAGGAAACTATTTCTTGTCTTCTATCTTTTTAAGATAATCTTTGATTATGCCAAGGATTTACTAAAATTAGATTTTATCTGTATCACTGTAAATCCTAAACACGCACTCACCTATGATTTTCTTTTGTTTAAGGATTTGGGTAAACTTAAATATTATAAAAGTGTAAATAACGCCCCAGCTATAGCTAAATACTTAGACTTAAATTCTGTGGAAGAAGAGTGTAAACAAAAAAAGAAAATAGGGCTATATCAGATGTTTTTCTTAAAAAAGACCTCTGCTGAAAAATTTAGCCAAAAATTTACTTTAACCTCTAAAGACTTGAAGGAATTTTTTGTTGATAAAACTAACATCTTTAAAGATGCCAAACCAGCACAACTTGCTTATCTAAGGAAATGGTATCCAGATATGGATTATTAAGTATAAAATGAACTGAATAAAAATGATTACCAAGGTTCTAATAGTTGATGACGAACCTGACATTGTAGCGGTAATGAAGTTTACATTAGAAAGCAAAGGTTTCAAAGTTATAACTGCATATGATGGCCTGGAGGGGCTCAAAAAAGCAAAAGAAGAAAATCCTGATTTGATTATTCTGGATGTGCTTATGCCCAAAGTCTTTGGTGATGACCTGGCAGTAAAATTAAAATCCGAACCAGATACCTATAACATACCCATTATACTCCTAACCAATCTTCCTCTTGATTTTTTAGCAGGAAAGGATGGCTCTAACAGTTCATTTTCCCGTGACAGCCGTGGTAACATCTATCTTCCCAAAACCTGCTCAGAAGAGCAACTCTTAGCAGCAATAAATTCACTTATAAATAATGCTTAAAACCTATAGCGGATTTCTAAGTAAACCAAATCTTTATTCCGAAATCTGCCAAAAAGTGTGGTAGCCCCTCCCTCAAATATAAATCCTGACAAAGAAAGCTCAAATTCAGGCTTGATTTTGTAGGTCAATTTTGGATTAAGCATCCAGTCACGATAAGAGAGGTTATAGCCGTGCTTTAAAGTAAAGATAAACTTATCCCTAAAGAAATTCTGACTAAGATTAAGGTTAACCTGATGGGAATTTCTTTCATCAGGAAAGAGTGGTTCATAGCCAAGAATACAATTCTCAATGAATTGTATGTTAAAATAGAACTCACCTGGAGTAGTATGGTCTAATCCTATGCCTATAGTTAAGGTATCTTTTTGCGTATAAGCAAAATCGTCTCTTAGATATGGCTGCTCCAAACACATAGCTAACTCTGCCCTTATACCATACGTATTTAAAACTGTTTCGGCATCAATACCTATTATTTGAGTACGAGGGTGTTCTAAGATTAAAGTTAAATCTCTATCTGTAGGGCCTAACGCCACCAAAGCCAAAAGATTATCTTCGGTAGGAAAATTGATAAAACGTTTTAGAATATTTCCCGTAGTTGTATTTTCACGCAATGTAGCTATTGAATGAAATAGATTCATATAATAAAGCCCGTAATCTATATCGCTTATTTTACTACGTAATCTAAGGCCTACCTGGATATTATCCAGAGATTTACTATTCAGGTTATGGTCTTCTTTTATCTTTATCCTTCCCACTGTATCTTTTACCACTATAGGATATTTTCCGTCTTTGATATAATCCAAAAGATGGTTATAGATAGACCAATCAGACCCAAAGAAGCGAACATCCGAAGCCTTAAAAACTGGCAGAACTATGGTTTCAAATCGATAGCCGTTGCCAAAATAATTAAACTTCAACATTGCCTGAGGAATCTTTCTCTCCTCTTTGCCATAGAGGATGAATCTCTTGTATTCCTGTGGAGATAATCTATCTAAAACCACCACTTCATCTAACTTACCCCAGCTGACTATCTGTCTGCCCAAGGCTAAAGAGAATTTTGGTTTTTCTATTTTAAAATAGGCTTCTTTTAGAAAAATGTCTCCCTCCTTATCCGTACCCTCATTTAACAAGATCTCGTAGCGACCTTCAAGATTTATCTTTACAGATAAACCACAGTCCTCAAATTTCAATTTATTCTCTAATCTTATCCTTGCTTCTATATCTTGCTGCTTTTCATACGGATTATCATCTTCGGTATCTTGATAAACCCTATTAAATATATAACCACTTCCTGAGTAGGTGGGTTTTATTAAAGCCAGTGCTCCTGCCGTAGGCCATAATGCCAAAATATAGATAAAAATAGCATAAAAACAAAATTTTAACTTACTCAAGTTTGTATGGGTTAAAAGTATCATCATTTATGCCTTGGTTATATTTGACCTCTACGACTTGCATCCTAGTTGAGTGTTTATCCTCAAGGTCCTCCATAACTACTTTTAAGGCGGTCCATATATTCTGTCGTTTATCCAAATCTACCACTCTAAATACTTTTGATTTCTGGCCACTTTTATTATAAAAATCTATTTTCAAAATCATCCTACTTTCCTTATCAATCCAACTTACCCTCTTAGAATACTGAGATTTATCTTTGGGCAAGCTCTCAACAACATAACATTGTCTTCCGTCAAATATCTCTTCGCAAATAACTCTATGCTCGTCTTTCTCTGGTCTTCTCCTTTGCATATCTTCATAGGTAAAATCCGTATTCATAAAACGTAAATTTTTCTGGCTGGAGACAATACGGCGCACCCTTCCCAGTGCAGGTAAATATAAATACTGGATATCCTCGTCTTCATTATATTCTAAAGATAGGAAACTTGTATCCTTGATATCTGCTGGTTCAAGAAATCTAATAAATGTCTTCATCAGGTCTGCATAATCTTTGGTATAAACTTCAAGTAATCTCTTTCTTTCGTTACCCGTATTATCTATTAGGGTCATTTCTATCTTAAAATAAGCATCCCTGCCATCGTCGCGTCTAAACGCCTCCTCCATAATACGTAAGGCATTAAGGTCCTGTGAGAAGACGCTGATGGGAGATAGAAGCATTAACAATAACAAATAATAACGGTAACAGCGCAACATAAACCTATAGCAAATAGACAGAATGCATCTTGTTCAGATTAAACTCATTAGAAGTCTTCCCGTTTAAACCGTGGCTTAATGGCTTAAAGAGCATAAGTAATGCAGGACTTAACAACAATTCGGATAGCAGACCATTAAAAATCAATATAGAGCTTAAAACTCCAAAGTAAAACGTAGGCATAAATTTTGAAAGTGCCACAACCCCAAAACCAATAATAAGTATGGATGTAGTAATTATTGTAGGGGTCCCCTTGATAGCAAAACTCCTATATACTGCTTGTCGATAATCGCCTGTATTGCGCACTAGTTCTGCATAACTATGATAAAAGTGGATGGTATCATCCACTATAATACCTATACCTATATCAGAAATCATTGAAGTGGCA
>JAMWDE010000084.1:0-426 GCA_023818905.1 Candidatus Omnitrophota bacterium
TTTTCTTTTGGCTTCACCCTGGGCAAACCTTACCATTACTATGATGCTTTTGAGTCTGTTTGGTTTGAGGGGCCTAATCATTATTGTGGGAGCGCTTTTAGTAGCAATCAATACAGGTTTTATATATATTCTTTTAGAAAAGAGAGGATGGATTGAGAAGAACAAGAACACACTTAAAGTAAAAGAGAGATTTTCTATCTTACAAGATATAAAGCGGCGTGCTAAAGAATATAAATTTAATCTTAAGGAAGATTTAGAAGGAGTTTTAAGTGGTGCTTGGGCACTCTCTGGGATGGTCTTATGGTGGATAATATTGGGTATATTTATTGCTAGTCTCGCTGGCGCTTACATACCCTTACACACCTTCCATCAATATATGGGGCCCACATTATTAGGGATATCTGTTACCTTGCTTTTAGCTACTGT
>JAMWDE010000084.1:436-5019 GCA_023818905.1 Candidatus Omnitrophota bacterium
GGAAACAGCGTTGTCTTTTTGATGGCAGGTGGAGCCACAGATTACACCGAGATCGGTCTACTCTGGGTAAATGTGGGAAGACGCGTAGCGTTGTGGCTTCCTTTGGTTACATTACCACAGATAGTCCTGTTGGGCTATCTGGCTAACCTAATTTTTTAGGAAGGCTACTTTTCTTTATATCTACTGAGTTAGGGATTACACAGGGCTACAGTTATGAGAGGAGTTATGTGTGGATGATACTATACAGGGATGGTGAGATTTTTCTTGACAAATGATACAAATATGGTATCATTATGTTAGGCAGGATAAACAAAGATGAATCTGGTTAACAGAGATACAGATTACGCAATCAGGGCCTTATGTTTTATTGCCAAGAATAGAGATAGGATAGTCTCTGTATCTGAGTTAGTTGATAAATTGAAGATACCACGACCTTTCTTAAGAAAGATACTCCAGAGGTTAAACAATGAAGATATACTGCATTCTTATAAAGGAAGGGGCGGTGGATTTATGCTGGCAAGATTGCCACAAAAGATTTTGTTGATTGAACTGATAAATATTTTTCAAGGGGAAATAAGTATTAAGAAGTGTCTCTTTAAGAGACTTGCTTGTCCAAACCAGAGTAGTTGTTACTTAAAAAAGAAATTGGATGTTATAGAGCGTTACGTGATAAAAGAGCTAAAGTCTATCACCTTGGCTTCACTGTTAAGATAGTCAAATTCTACAGAGATGTATAAGTGTCCAGGCCAGGATAAAAGAAATTTAAAATTAGAAGTAATCAGCTGCCCTGATTGTGGTTGGGAGGTTGAGATCTTTTCTGATGAGATGAAGGTAAGTTGTCCAAGGTGTAAAGGTTTGGTCTGTCGGCAAAGGTTACCTTCTTGTGTAGACTGGTGTAAGGCAGCAAATGAATGTCTGGGCAAGAAAGATGGCGTAGATTAGAGGCACAGTAATCATAATTCAGAGAGAGGAGATTATGCTTACAGTAGAGAATCTAAGCGTAGCAGTAGGCGAAAAAGAGATTATCAAAGGAATAGATTTACAGATAAAAAGTTCAGAGGTAGTAGTATTGTTCGGTCCTAATGGAAGCGGAAAGACAACCCTCTTAAAAACAATTATGGGTTTTCCTGGGTATAATATTACTTCGGGCAGGATAATTTTTAACCATCAGCTACTTAATGGCTTATCCATTGAGGAAAGGGTAAGGTTGGGAATTGGGATTATGCATCAGCATCCCCCCAAGATTCGGGGAGTGAAGTTGAAACAGTTTGCTGATTATCTCTGTAAGGATAAAGAGAAGATAGAGCGATTAAGTCAGGAACTCTCTTTGCAGGAGCACCTTAACCGTGACGTAAATCTTGATTTTTCTGGTGGAGAAATAAAGCGTTCTGAATTGTTCCAGGTAATCCTACAGGACCCTATGCTTTTATTGATGGATGAACCAGAGTCAGGCGTTGATTTAGAGAATATTGCGGTTATGGGTAGAGTACTTAATGAATTCCTCAAGAAAAAAGACAAATCCGCATTTATAATCACACATACAGGATACATCTTAGATTATGTGAAGGCAACGCGGGGATGCGTTCTGTTAGATGGCAAATTCTGGTGTGTGGGGGACCCCAAAGAGATGTTTAAGGTAATTAGGACTTCCGGTTACGATAAGTGCAAGGAGTGTGTATGTCCACACCATCAAGATTAGATGAAAGAGATAAAGATAAGATTTCTTCCTCAGGCATAGACTTGTCTAACCAGAATCGTTCTGCTACCTTTTTTCAGCAGGACAGCCACTTAAAGTTCTATCAGAGTTTTACTGATGAGGTTGAGATCATGAGCACTGAGGATGCATTAAGGCAATATCCTCAGGCGAAAGATTATTTTGGTAAAAACTTCAGATTATTAAATCGTGATTTTCCCCAGGATACTGAGGGAGGTTATTTTATCCGTGTCAAAAAGAACACTGTAGTAGAACTACCAATCCAGGCCTGCCTTTTTTTGAAGGCCCAAGGTTTTAAGCAGAAGGTGCATAATCTGATTATTGTAGAGGAAGGAGCACGAGTCTATCTTATTACTGGTTGCTCTTCCTCTTATTCTGCGAATGAAGGTTTTCATCTGGGAATTTCAGAATTCTTTGTCAAACGCGCCGGCTATCTGAATTTTACAATGATTCATTCTTGGAAGGAGGATGTTTCAGTAAGACCAATAAGTATAGCCCACATTGAAGATTCGGCTACTTTTGTCTCTAACTATGTCTGTCTAAACCCGGTAAAAGATATCACGATGTATCCCACTGCAGTTTTATCTGGAGATGGCTCCCGAGCATCTTTTAATTCTCTGATACTTTCGCATCCTGGCTCTTTGCATGATGTAGGCTCCCGAGTCATCTTAAAAGCCAAATCCACCCAGACAGAGATAATCGCCCGGGCAGTAAGTTTAGGCGGAAAGGTAATTGCCCGTGGTCATATCAAGGCAGAGAATCCAGATGTGAAAGGCCATTTGGAATGCCGAGGCCTTATTCTGTCTGAGAAAGGTCAGATACACGCTATACCTGAGATGGAGACTGATTTTAGGGATGTGGATTTATCGCACGAGGCAGCCATTGGCAAGATAAGCAGGGATGAAATTGATTATCTCTGCTCCCGTGGTTTTAGTCAGCAGGAGGCACAGTCAATAATTATCCGAGGCTTTATGGATATCAACATCTTGGGTCTACCTGAATTGTTAAAACAGCAGATGGAGCAGATTGAGGATTCTATGCTCAAGAAAGGTTTCTAAATATGCAGATCTATCAAGCCCAGTTGATTCAGAGAATCAAAAGAACTCCTACAGTAAAGAGTTTTCGTTTTAGATTGGAGAAAAAGATAGATTTTATCCCAGGTCAATTTTTGAAGATTATCTTTGATGAAAAAGACATAAACAATAAGGATTTAAATAAATACCTTTCATTTTCCTGTTCTCCTGGTCTGGATTATATAGAGGTAACCAAGAGATTAAGTCAAAGCATTTTTTCACAGAGACTGAAAGATCTAAGTTACAACCAGTTTATCTCAATCCAAGCGCCCTTAGGTACCTGTGTTTTTAGAGACGAATACAAAAAGGTCGCCTTTTTGATTGGCGGAATTGGCATAACTCCGGTCATCTCTATCATAGAGTATATTGTTATAAAAAATATTGATTGCGATGTTTATCTGTTTTATTCAAACAGAAACGAAGAGGAGATTGCTTTTAAACAGGAATTGGATAATTGGCGCACAGGTAATAAAAATATAAAGATTATCTACACGGTTACCGATGCCAAACCCGTAAATCCAGACTGTAGATTTTGCAGGATAGACAAAGAGCTACTAATGGATAACCTTGCAGATATAAACGAAAGGATATTTTTTATCTTTGGTCCTCCTAAGATGGTAGAGGCGATGAAGGTTTTAGTAGAGGATTTAGGTTGCCCCAAAGATAATCTAAAGACCGAAAGCTTTTTGGGTTATTAGAAAGGAGCCAAGATGGCAGAAAAAACTATAAAAGATCTATTTCAGTCAGCAGATTACAAGACCGAAAAGCACATTCCAGTTATTGAAGGTCCTGAAGTGATAAGGAAGGGTGAGGTTGTAAGTATTACGGTTAGCGTGGGTAAACAGATACCTCATCCTAACACCACTGAACATCATATTCGTTGGATTGAGATATACTTTCATCCACAGACAGAGAAATTTCCCTACCAGATAGCCAGATTTGAACTTGCTGCCCATGGAGAATCTGTACAGGGGCCTAATGCAAGCACAGTTTATACCCAACCAATGGTACTTTGCAGTTTCAAGACCGAGAAATCAGGCACTTTAATTGCCTCATCCTATTGTAATATACACGGATTGTGGGAGAGCTCTAAAGAGCTAAGAGTAGAATAAAAGATGTTTAAGAAGTTCAGTCAATCTGTTATGGTTTGGTTTTTGCCTATAGTGATTATCGCAGGGATGTTTTTCCCGCTTTTGGGGTATCTGGTGTTGCTGATGATGTTGTTCTTCTTGGTGTTGGCTTATTTTAAAGCAAGATTCTGGTGTAGTAATCTTTGTCCGCGGGGCGCTTTCTTAGATTTGTTTTTGAGTCGCTTTAGCAGAAAAAGAAAGGCCCCCCTGTTTCTTAGCCATCCTGTTTCAAAATGGATGGTGTTTATATTCTTTATGTCCTTTTTTATACTACAGTTTATAATGGCAAAAAAAGACTTGTTCTCTCTGGGTTATGTATTTGTTAGGATGTGTCTTATGACTACTCTGATTGCAATAATTTTGGGCATACCTATACACCACAGGACCTGGTGTGTGATTTGTCCGATGGGAAATTTACAATCTGCAATAGGAAGTTTAAGAAAGGATTCTAAACAGACAGACGATATTAGGAGCTAATTTGGAGGTGGGATATATGTTAAAGTATAAATGTCGGGTTTGCGGTTACATATATAACCCCGAGATAGGTGACCCTGATTCAGGTATTCCTGCAGGAACGCCTTTTGAGAACTTGCCGGATAATTGGGTTTGTCCCGTATGTGGAGCAGACAAAACGCAATTTGTGAAGGATGAATGAATGAAAATAGT
>JAMWDE010000085.1 GCA_023818905.1 Candidatus Omnitrophota bacterium
TTCCATCCTTAATAAATTCTATTATCTGGTCTATCAATTTATATCTCAGCTCATTAGCCAATATTTTACCTGCTGCCACATCGTCACCATAAGTAAAACCGCCAGGTAAAGCCAATATATGGTAATCTTTGAGTATCTTTGGCTTCTCAATCAGTCTGTTTATATGAACTAAATCAGAGATTGCTCCTACCTTTAAAAAGGCAAAGGCAGTTTCGTTATCACAGTTAGTGCCTGCTGTTCTTAGTATACAGACGCGTGGCTTTGTCATCGCACATCTTAAGAACGGGCCTTATGCTGGTAAAATCCCTTTATTATAGCCACTACCTCTTTGGGGCTATCAGTAACTTTGAACAACTCTAAGTCCTCTTCACTGATATTCCCTTCTGCTAAGGCTTTATTTTTTAGCCATTCCAATAAACCCTGCCAATATTCCGAACCAAATAAGACTACAGGAAATCTAGGAATCCTTAAGGTCTGAATCAGATTTATTGCTTCAGTAAATTCATCTAATGTGCCGTAACCGCCAGGCATAATCACAAATGCCTTAGCGTACTTTACAAACATCACCTTACGTACAAAAAAATAACGAAAATTAAGTAGCGTATCCACATATCTGTTGGGTTTCTGCTCTAAGGGGATCTCTATATTCAGACCAATAGAGCGTCCGCCTGCGCGCTTGGCACCTTTATTAGCCGCTTCCATTATACCAGGACCACTACCTGTAAGTATAGCATAACCTTCCTTTGCCAAAAGATAAGCAATCTCTTCAGCTAGCTTATAATATTTATGCGTGGGCTTCATCCTACTTGAACCGAATATAGAGACTGCCTTGCCAACCTCAGAAAGAATCTCAAAGCCTTCTACAAATTCTGACATAATGCGAAATATGCGCCAGGTATCCTCGCGAGTAAAATTATTCCTCTCCTCTTTTATATTTTTTTTAGTAAGTGTCTTTACCATCTGAGCGGCTTCTTCCAGGCTTCCTTTAATTCTTGTATATCTGCTTTTATACAAATCTCTCCATCTAAACCATACACCTTCAATTCCTTGCCTGTGGAAACACAACCTATCAAACCATAGACCACACCTTTAGAGTTTAAGATGTCCTCAAATCTCTTTTTATCTTTGGGTTCTATCTCCACGATAAAGCGTGAATTTGATTCAGAAAAAAGAATAAAATCATTCCTCCTTGCTGACGACTGACCACTGGCCACTGCCAATCCTTTATAAGGTATCTCTGAAACAAACATCTCCATACCCCAACCACCAGCAAAAGCCATTTCAGAGACAGCCACAGCAATGCCTCCCTCTGAACAATCATGCATTGCCTTTATAATGCCTAAAGAGGAAGCCTCACTTAATGCCAAAAAGGTCTGTTTTGCTTGCTGAGGAAATACAAGAGGCACATTATTACCAATAAAACCCAATATATCGTAATAATGTGACCCTCCCAACTCATTAAAGGTCTGGCCTACTATATAAATTAGGTCACCAGGTCTTTTATAATACATGGAAACAGTCTTGCTTATATCTTCCATAATCGCAATTGCAGAGATCAAAAGTGTACCTGGGATAGCCAGAGATTTGTGATTTACTGTGTATTCGTTATTAAGGCTGTCTTTACCCGAAATAAAAGGAACTTCAAATGCCTTGGCAATATCGTAACAACCTTTGGCAGCTCTAACCAAGCTGCCCAATCTATCTGGCTTATCAGGATTGCCCCAGCAGAAATTATCTAACAGAGCTACCTCTTTAAGTGAGCCTCCTACTGCAATGATCTGCCGCAACGCCTCATCAATACAAGCTCCTGCCATCCAGTAAGGGTCAATAAAACCAAACCTAAAATTTATTCCATTAGAAACGATTATGCCCCGCTTTGAATCTAGAATTGGTCTGACCACGCAAGCATCAGAGGGACCATCGCTGTTTACGCCCACCAAAGGTTTCAAAACCGAACCTCCCTGCACCTCGTGGTCATACTGTCTGATAACCCACTCCTTGGAGCATATATTGTAATGAGAGAGTAAATCCAATAGGTATCTTGTCAAATCCTTTGGACAGACAAATTCAGGTTCCTTATAGCGTGGTTTTATAAATACTGCCTTCTTTTTTATCTTAGGTAACCCGTTATGCAAAAATTTCATGTCCAAATCGCAAACCAGATTTCCTTTATAATAGAGTTTAAGTCTTTTGGTATCAGTAAACTTACCAATCACTGTGGCCTCTACATTCTCCCTTTCAAATATCTCAATAAGTCTCTTTACTTTATTAGAAGGTACAGAAAGTATCATCCGCTCCTGAGACTCAGAAATCCATATCTCTGTATAAGACAGGCCCTCATATTTTAAAGGAACTTTCTCTAAATAAACCTCTACGCCTAAGTCCTTACCCATCTCGCCTATTGCGCTGGATAACCCACCACCTCCGCAGTCTGTAATGGCGTTGTAGAGATTAAGTCTCTGCGCCTGCAGTATGGTATCAACCATCTTCTTTTCCTGAATAGGATTACCTATCTGCACCGCTCCAGAAGAGACTCGCTCTGATTTATGAGTTAATTCTCCCGAAGAAAATGTAGCGCCATGAATCCCATCTCTCCCGGTTCTTCCACCCACCAAAACAATCAGGTCTTGGTTTTTGGGTTCTTTAAAAGATTTGTCTTTGGGCATAATACCTACAGTACCGCAATAGACCAAAGGATTGCCTACGAATCTTTCATCAAACAGCACTGCTCCATTAGCAGTGGGAATCCCCATCCGATTACCGTAATCTCGCACACCTGCAACTATGCCTTTCATAATGCGTTTGGGATGAAGACTACCTGGAGGTAATTTACTAAAAGGATAATCTGGAGGGCCAAAACAAAAAACATCAGTATTCAAAATGGGTTTAGCGCCTAATCCTGTACCTAACGGGTCTCTGATTACTCCGCCAATGCCTGTATTTGCACCACCATAAGGCTCAAGCGCTGAAGGATGATTATGGGTTTCTACCTTAAAACAGACATTGTACTTACCGTCAAATCTGATCACACCAGAGTTATCCTTAAATACTGAAATACACCAAGGCTTATTCAGTTCTTCAGTAACCTTCATTATTGTGGATTTCAAAAGATTATTGATTTTTATGGTCTTGAAGAAATCCTTTTTTTTGACATTCGATGGCTGGCAGTTGGCAGTTCTCTCTATATATTCTATCCTTCCCTTAAAGGTCTTATGCCCACAGTGTTCAGACCAGGTCTGGGCAATAGTCTCTAATTCACAATCGGTAGGATTGCGCCCTAGCGAACGAAAGTATCTTTTGATCTGACGCATCTCAGATAGATTCAAAAATAATTGACCCTCTTGGCTAATCTTTCTCAACTGCCTATCTGTGGCGTTTAAGATATCCACATAGATTAAATTAAATTTATAAGTAATACCTTTTTCAACCTGCGCCTTGCTATCTGGGCGCCCTGGCTTCTTTACAATATGCTGAATGAGTTTATTATAAAGCAGTTTTTCAGAGATGAGCTTAAGCTGTCTTGGAGTAATCTTTCCATAAAGTAGATACTTCTTGGCTGTCTTAACTTTATCAACTGTAGTGATACCTAAATCGCGGATACCTTTCAACACAGATTCTTCTGTGGGGTCCATAACGCCAGCATTATAAGCAACCTCTACGATATGCGCATCCTTATGAAGTGGTTTAAATGGCCGGAAACTAAAATCTTGGGTTACTTTATCAGTTAACAGATTGGCTGCTATAAAGACCGCCTCTTCTTTAGATAAGTCTCCCTCAAGATTGTATACCTGGATAAAATTGACCTTACGGATGGATCTTATACCCAAATCAAAGATATCTTTCCTGATACCTTCGCCAATGGCATCAAAAAGGCCGGGCTTATCTCTTACCTCGATCCTAAAACTCATAAACAATAATGGAGTTTAATTTGGGGGAAAATTACTTCTGCTCTTTTTCTAAAATGGGCTTCCTATTTAAAAGTTGCTCATCAGGATTTATGGCACGAAAAATAGGCATATTTGCTTCGGTTGCCACATATATGACATTGGGGTTCTGATTCAAGGTATTTATCCAGAGATAATGTAGATACTGCGAAGTTAAGCTCTGGGCAATAATCTCTTGGGCATCACGGATACCTGCTGCCTCAATGCGCTTTCTTTCGGCTTCCTGGGTTTCTCTCTGCAAAACAAACTTCATCCTCTCTGCTTCTTGTTCCGCCTTCAACTTCTGCTCTATTGCCTGACTAACAGTAGAAGGTAAGGTCATACCTCTTAAAAGCACCCTTTCAATGATAATACCTCTTTCTCCTACTAAGTTCTTAAGAGAATCAAATATGGTCTGGGCGAGCATCTCCCTTTCTGAAGTGTAGAGTGCCTTTGCCTCGTAACCTACAGTCACACCTCTAGAAGCAGCCCGAAATTGCGGGACAAGAACTATGGTTTTATATTCTGGACCTATAGTCTTATAAACCTCCACTGCCTTACGGGGATCAAGGCGATATAACACCGAAACATCCAAAGAGACATTCAGACCTTCCTTAGAAGGAACATTCATTATCTCCATACTTTCCTGAGTCCTTACAGACAGTATAACCACTTTGGCTAAAGGATTGACTAGATGAAGACCGCTACTTAAAGGTTGGGGCGACACCCTACCAAAAAAATCTACTATCCCCACATATCCAGCTGGCACTACCCTTACCATACTAAGAATAATACCTATAACCAAGCCCATAATGGTAGCGAAAACTATCGGCCTCATCGAACCTGTTCTGGAAACCTGCGCAAAAACTACCCCAATAATAAAACCTATCACTAAAATAATTAAAAGTGCCATAGACTACCTCCCTTTAAAAATAGGTACTGTAAAGAATCGTTGTAAAAGAGCGCGTGGATTTAAGTCCTTTAAATCAGTTACTTGCTTTTTGACTCTGTTCTTTGTATACTATAACTACTTCAGGCCACATATGGGGTTAAACAACATGACCCCTTC
>JAMWDE010000086.1 GCA_023818905.1 Candidatus Omnitrophota bacterium
GATATTTATTATTGAGCCCGATACAGGTAAAGAAGCTTCTCTTCCAGTAAATTTATTGGTTAAAGAGAGATTAAGTTTTGGTAATTTTGCCTTTGGTTATCAGGATCCTAAAAGCGGTGCAAGATTCAAGTTCTTCCTAAGACATCAAAAGGATACCTCTAAATGGAATAAAGATGAGTTTATTGCTCCTGGAGTAGAAGCAGAGATACCCATTACCGATAAGGTAGGAGTGGGGCTAGAGGGTATGTATAAAAAAGGAAGAAGCCAGGCAGCGGGATTTATAGAATTAAAGTTATCAGAAGATATAAGGATTATTACAGAAGGTCACTGGTATGAACGTTACAATTATAAGGGCTTTTCCGTAGGTATTGAGGGAACTATTCCTGGCGGATTTAATGCAACACTTAAAGGCGGAATAGACTATTTTAAAGGAGGAAAGTTAGATAGGTTTGGTTTAGATGTTGAGGTGATTAACTTAGAGAAGAAGAAAAAAGATAAGCTTCCGCGGGATGAAAAAGGAAGGCTGCAAGGACCAGAGATTCCAAATGTGAACCCAGCAGAACCATATTATCCAAAGCCGACGCAGGTAATAGGTACAGAAAAAGAAATGGAAAAGACTGTTGGTGAAAGGGATGTTTATAATGGTAAGCCGGTTGTCTGGGGAAAGAAAGCAATGCGGTTATTTGAGGAATACTCTGGCGGTTTGGCAATTAAGTATTATTTAGACGGAAGCTTACCAATGCCGATAAAAGACAATGAAGAGTTGGCCAAGGCGATTCCAGTAAAATACATTAAACCCAGCGAAAGAACAAAATATGGCTTAGAGGTTAAAGAAGGTAAATATTATCTTCAGCCATTCTCCAAGGAGATTGATAAAGATACTGTGCTTTTGCTTGTGCCAGAGAGCAAATTCCCGGCAATTGTAGAATTGGGAGAAGAAGGCTTAAAGCAATCTTATAAAATTGAAACTGGGGTAGGTGTGGTTTTTGGAAAGAATATCCATATCTTAGAAGATGAAAATAAGTTTAGAGAAATGATTGAGAGGGGTGGACTTTATGGAGAGCTAGATGAAGAAGGCCATACGGTCTTAAATATAGATTATCAGGGTATAAAGGGAGTGTTAAAGCCGGGTGAAAAGGGTTTAAAAATCTTACGTGGGCTTGAAACGAGTAATATTGCCAAGATTATTGAGCATAAGACAGGTAGGATTGGTTACCTTACAAATAAGAATCCCTTGCGCGCTCTACAAAAAATGTATCTTGTACCTAAGCCACGTTCACCACCTACCGGATTTGAACTGAAGTTTGAAGTAGAGCTTACCAGAGAAGAGAAAGCACTCATCAAGGACCTTGCTGAGATAGATGCTTTAATAATGCCTAGCGGTGAAAGATACCTGGTGGAATACAATCCTGCCCACTTAAAACTTGGTCCAGCCATTAATTTCATTTCCGAAAAAGGAGAGGAACTTGACTCCCAGCCCATTGATATTGAGGCTATAAAGAAGGGTTATATCCCATACAAAGATTATTATAAGATTAAACAATTTAAGGACTTACATCCTAAATTTGCAACGAAAGATAAAATAGGCATTGTTGAGGTAACCCTTTTTGGAGAGAAAGTTAATTTGCAGACAAAGGTTACACCCAAGACTCTGATTTACCCATCTGCAAGCAAAGAATATATTGTCTATTTCTCTCCTGAATTACAGGCATTCTTTAAATGGGTGGATACCAATATTTATGTTTATCAGGTAATTCCTCAGCAAGGGCTTAAGCTTTACTTTACCAAGATGGATGTTCCTTCCAGTTGGTATCCAGAAAGAGTAAATGAAATTGTCATTATCGGAAAGCCCAATTATACAGCCAATTATAATGAAGCAATAAAAAAGATTTCTGCTGTCTGGGGTATGAGTAAAGAAAAATTAGAGGAAAAATATTACAATAAAGAAAAAGATCAGGGCGCTGTCTTTGATTTAAAGACCGCAGGCATCGTGGTCTTTACAGATATGGGCAAGGATGCAGTCTGGATGATTCGCTACAAAGATGACCAGAAGAGAGTAGTGACTGAAGGCTTAAGGCATGGCAACTCTATCTTAAGAGAAATAGTCCCTTATGTCGTTACATTTATTACTTACAAAGCCGGCAAAGAGTTAGATGCCAAGACTTATCTTACCAATCACCGCAGATTAGAAGAGTTTAGATATGTAGATAGCGAAGAACAAATAAAGACAGGTCTTTTAAAGAAAGGCGTGCTAACGATTTCAGATGCGGAGGTTTACAACCTGCCATTCCTGATTTCTGGCTCTGAGAAAGTGGAATATAACTCATTACCCTGGAAGAAGAAAATTGATTTCTTGGTAGGAAGATTAAAAGCAGATGGTTTTAATCTTCTTGAAGAAATGTGCAATTTAAGATGGGTAAAGATAACCTATTATGACCCGTATGACAGAGCTTTGGGTTATAGCTACCAGGCATTTGGTCGTGAATCAAGTCTGCCGCAGGTAAAGATATTTGAAGGCAAAATGCTTACCTTCGGAGAATATAAAGACGTAGGAGAATTGGTGGATATTGTGGTTAGACCCAAAGACAAAACCGAGGAAATAAGCTTACGTTTTGATTTGGATTTAGATAAAGACAAGATTTATAACCCTGTGGCTATATCTAAATACGCCAAATTCCCCACCGATAAACTGATTGTAGATATCTATAAGGAGTTAGTATTTATTGATGTAAGAGAAGAGAGTCAAGGCTACTGGAAAGAACGCCAGCATCTGTTTAAGAGAGTATGGTTGAACAATAAATGGGAATGGGTTTTTGACCACGATTGGCGCTGGATTGTTGAGCATCTTGATGAAATCGCCAAAAATAAAATAGAGCGAGTAGAAGAGCTTACTTATAATAAAGATCTATATTCATCGCTCCTTAAAGCATTAGATATTACCCTTGCCCCGTTTACAAAGTACCTTGTTTATATAGATGGCCAAACTAAACTGGCTTTGATTGGTGAAGGTAAACTTAAATTAATCGATTGGCTAAACGGTCTGATTATTTCTTCTCATGAAGTATATTTAGGTGAGAAAACGCGAGATAAAGCTGAACCTTCTGCTATCTTCTATAAAACCTGGAGAGATTTCAGAGGCGATGTAAGGTTACAATTTATGTTTAAAGACGCTTTATATACAGAACCAACTTTAGGCGCCTATGTCTATGATATTGATAAATACGGAATTGGTCAGAAATCTATGACAGTAGTTAAAATGAAGAATAAAGATATCTGGATACCTTTCATAATTGGTAAATTCGATAAGACATTAGAAGGATTGACGCTCAAGAATATCAAAGGGGAAGATTATAAAGCAAAAGTCTTCTTATTTGAAGTGACCAGAATAAATAAACCCATTGCATTAGAACTTAATAATTCTGATTTTTTACAGGATTATACTGCTCTGTATAATAAATATGATACTTTGACATCACCCGATTTAATAAGAACGAAATATAAAACCGGAAGAAGCGGAGAAGGTAGGGTGATTTTACAGTTAGAAGGATATCGTTATGATAAAAGAGGTAATCTAATAGGCGAACCTCTATGGATTACATTTAATTTATATGATATTGAGATTTTAAGTGGTATAGAAGCAGGCGTTTTAGACCTCGGTTATGCAAAAGCGAGCTATAAATATGAATATGATTCCGAAAAAGGATTTGATTCTGCCAACTATGCTAAACCCACTTGGTGGCCAAGATTTAAATCTATCTTTGGATATAAAATTGATAGTTGGAAAGATAGCGGTGCAAAAGAAGATACCTCTCGAGGAGGAATTAAGAAAAGAGAAGCCGATGTTTTTGTTAATGTTGGAATTAAGAGTGAGATTAAAGGAAGAGAGTTACAGAAACAATTAATATTGAATCCTTGGGGGACAATAAATGAGATAGTTAATGATAATCCAAAAGTAAGGGTTATGAAGGGGTTGCCTGAACGTGTAGTGAAAGGGCTTGGATTTGCAGTGAAGGGAAAAGAAACAGTTTTTTACGATGAACTAGAAAGACCTTTATATGCTGTAGATGATGAAGGAAGAATTACCCAAGATTGGAGAGATGAGAAAGGCGAACCAAGAATCAAATATGAGATTACTCCAGAAGGCTACATAAAAGAAACCCATACAATCGAAAAGTTTAATTCTTTAGGTCCGAATATTAAACACAATTATGAACTTATACTGAAACAGGGTGAATTTGATGATGAGATAAGAATAGGCATACTTCGAGATTGGGGCCGTTCAATTTGGGAAAATATACTTATTATACTATCGCCGTTAATATGGATAGCTGGCCTATTATTTATAGGAACGATATTAGCTTTAAAGAGATGGATAATTTCGAGACGTAGAATTGGAAGGGTTAATAATCCTGCTAGCGATTCTTATCAAAGTCCGCAGCAATTACCTGACGATGAAATACCTGAGCCGTCGTATAGAGACTATGGTTTCGTATATGACGATATTGTAGCAGTTGCTAAATATAGTAATCAGGTTAGAGAGAGGCTACGTAAAGGCGAGAACTTGGATAAGATACTTAATGAATTCTTTGAGGGATACCAGAAATGGAGAAAAGAGGTGATGGGTATTCAAGAGGAATCTGTTCCTACTTTAGAAGATTTATGGATTTTCTTCCTTGTTAAGCAGGGTGCTACTTCTTTCCGCAATGATACTCCCAGTCTACTCAATTATATGCTACATAAGGCGCTTGAGAAGAAAGATAATAGCATAGGTAATTTTGTGCGCGAAGAATATGAGCGGTGGAACAAGATAGTTTTCTTAGCATTGACTAATTTTAAAGGAATCGGTGGCAAAATTGGAGAAAGGGCGCAGATTGTGCCTTATCAATTCTTATTCGGCTTAGATGATGTAGAAGATATGTTCAGAACGCGCAAATTTGTCGAATTTTATGAT
>JAMWDE010000087.1 GCA_023818905.1 Candidatus Omnitrophota bacterium
TATCTTATCTACCAATAACTTAATCATCTCAGGTTCAAAGGCAGATCTCTGGTTTAGGATTGTCTTTAATGCCTCCAGAGGAGTTAACTTGCCACGGTGAGGTCGATTATGTATCAGTGCCTCATACACATCTGCCAGACCTATGATCTGGGAGAATCTGTTAACCTGTGCTCCTTTTATGCCAATAGGATAACCTGAACCGTCTAAACGCTCATGCTCTTGACGCACTGCCTCAAGAGCGTCGTGACCTATATCTCTGGCGGATTTCTTAATCGCCTCAAAACTCTCTTCTGTGTGTACCTTTATCTTATCAAACTCAGACCTATCCAATACCTTAGGTCTGTTAATAATATCTGTGTATTCGGTTAAGGCGTTATCATGAATAAAGGCAGCTGTACCTAATTCAATCAAAGAAGTATGCTCATAGCTTAAACTTATACCCATATACACTGAAATAATACAAACATTGATTACATGATACTGCAAATAATCTTCTGGTTTAGGATAATCCAAGAAACACAGTTTCAATAATTCTTCATTGCCTGTTTCTAAAGACTTGATTATCCTTTCTGCTAAATTTTTGATTTCAGGTATAAGGTTTGGGCGTTCTTGTAGGTTTACGCTGTGGAACTGTTTTGCTTTGGAATATGCCTCATTGTAAAGCTGAATGGCCTCTGTATGGTTGACCTCTTGTTTTTCTTTATCAATAAGAGGAGAGAGGTTGCCAGAAATTTCTTTACGGGTGTCTTTTACATCTTCCTGGATAGTTTTAGACTCATCCTTCTGTTTCTTTAGAATATCTGATATCCTAAACATCTCTTGTGTCCTCTGGGCTTGGGTAGATAGAATCCTTTGAGTCAGAACTGAAAGGTGAATTTATACGCAACTCCGAAAAAACCAAATCCTCGCTTACCTTCAAGATTACATTTCTACCTATTACCTTTAAGCCCTCACCGAAACCGATCAGAAGCGCTAAATCGCAGATGGTATTGATTCTGCGCGGTATGCCCAAAGAACAAAACCAGATTTCCTTGTATGCCTCTTCGTCAAACAACTCTTTTTTTGCGCCTGCCACAGATAAACGATGCTGAACATACTCCTTGGTCTCTGTTTCGTTTAGAGCACTTAAATGATAACGCACTGCCATCCTCTGGGTCAACTGCGGTATCCCAGCAATAATATTCCTCAATTCAGGTTGACCTAAAAGCACGATACTCAAAAGAAAGGCATCGTCTAACTGAAAATTCAAGAGTAGTCTCAACTCCTCAAATATATCCATATTCTGAATTGCCTGGGCTTCATCAATTACAATTACGCTATGTCTACCAGAATTATGGGCAGCGTAAAGGAGTTTATGCAGGGTATGGAAGAGTTCAAGTTTGTTTGCACTGAGCTGTTCACCTGCGCTTAGTTGATGGGTTATCTCCTGAATAAATTCTAAACTTGAAAGTCGGGGATTAAGTATAAATACAGATGAATAGCGATTCTCCTGTTGAAGTTCATTCCAGAGCACACGGCTTAAAAGCGTCTTTCCACTACCGTATTCTCCGGTTAAAAGGGCAGCGCCCTTGCGTTCGCGCACAGCATAGAGCAAACGCGCCAATGCCTCCTTATGTAAAGCAGAATAATAGAGAAATCTTGGGTCAGGAGTATTCTCAAAAGGTTTTTCTTTTAGCTCCCAATATCCTAAATACATAATTAAGGTGTAATCCTTTTTTTGCCAAGACTCCTGAAGGCATAATCTCGAAGATTCTCTTCATCTATGTGATGACTCAAACTCCCCTGCATACTTTGCATATCTGGCGTTATCTCTCCCCTCCAGAAAGCCACCCCTGATCTCTCAGAAGTCTGCATTGTCTCCCAGACAACTATGCCATCATCCTGAACAGTAAGGGTATAGTTGGTAGCAGGAAACTCCATTCCATCTATGCCTAAACAGGCTACTCTGTTATCTTTAAAAACTATAACTGGATTTGTAGCTTTAAGTTTTTCTTTATTGGCTAAAGAATATATCTCAATCTGCCATTCTGTATTGTTTAGTTCGTTTCGTTTTTTGTTAACCTTTACCCTTTGCGCTTCTAATCTTGCCTGTTGGTCTTTATCTATTTTAGAGGTAGCCTCAGCAGGTAGCTGTGTCTCTGTCTTAGGCTTAGCAGGCTCTGTTGGCTTGGTCTCCTCTGTTTTTTTTGGAGCCTGCTCTTGAGTTTCTTTCTTTTTCCCCCAGAAGGCCTCTGTCTTGGATAAACTAAAACAAGATAAAATCAATAACATTGCCACTATTAATAAACCTGCCCTTCTCATCCTTCCTCCTAGTTTAAATTGTTATTCAACTGGCTTCTTTGCCTCCCAAGTCTGCCAAGTAAGAATGTATTTTTTTACCCAATCCACATCTTTATCTTCTGCCTTAGCTAACCTCAAAAAGTGTCGGAAGTGCTCAATTGCTTTAGGCCTATTCACCACATACTCTGCATAGATGTACCCTAAGTTATAATGGGCATAAGGGTCATCCGGATTGAGTTCGATCGCCTTCTCAAATTCTGCGATTGCCCGTGAATACTCCTTGTTCTGGGTATAAAAAACTCCTAGATTGTAATGCATGAGAGCTGTCTCTTTAATCAGAATCTTATTTTCTCTAGCTAACTCTGCAAAACGCGCTGGCACCTGGGCAATCTTCTTTTCTAATGCGCGATTATTGGCTACTGCCTCTTCGTAGCGCTTTTTAAAATCATTCAATTGTCGACGATAAAGTTCTGCCTTTGCCTCTGCATCTAGGCGTTTTTCTTCAGCTCTCTTTACCTCCTGTTCCAATTGCTTAAATCTTACCAGAAATCCATCTTTTTCTTTTTTTAGCTGCTCAATCTCTTTTCTGGTCTCAGGTACTATTTTATATTCAATTTGAAATTTTTCAAGTTCATTCTTTAGGGATTCTTTATCCTGTTGTAACTGGGTTTGAAGTATCTCTAATTCTTCTATCCTCTTCTGCAATAAGGATATCTGTTCCAATCTTGCTTTTAGTTGCTGCTCAATCTTCTCTTTCTCCTGTTGATTCTTCTTGATGGTATCTTCTACGGATTCGTATTTCTCTTTATATTCCAGAAGGCGCCTTGCCTGTGCCAAGATATTGTCGCGGTCAACCAGAAGTGCCTCATAGTCTTTCTTAAGTTTCTCATAATCTTGTCTGGAAACCTCTTGGGCTTGAGACTGAGCTCCGAATAGAAGCATAAGAACCATAACCAGAATATTTAAAATATTCCTTTTCATAGCTTAAAAATTTCTCGCCGGTTTCATCTCGGGTAACTTCTCCGGTTCATTCAATTTAGGATAGCTCTGATAAGTCTTGTATTCCCAGGTAGGCTTCTCTTCGCTAAAACTACCGTAGCCCTGATACTCCTTATCCAATAGATAACCAAAGTCTCTAGCATAACCGGTAGTCAGTTCATCGCCACTAATGATATGCGGAGTGAGAAGAACCACCAATTCTGTGCGTGATGTCCGAGTGGACCTACTCCTAAATGCTTCGCCTAAAATGGGTATCTTGCTTAAAAAGGGCGTTCCTTCTGAACTTACGATTTTCTCTTCTTTACTCAGTCCGCCAATAAGGATGGTTGAGCCATCCTTGACCATCACAATCGTTTCTGCGGTAGAGGTGTCTATTATGGGTATCTTATTATTGCTGGAGGTCTCTAAGTAAGAGACCACATTGCTTATCTCTGGTTTTATCTTCAAGGTTACAAAACCTTCATCATTTATATTTGGCGTTACAAAAAGTTGTATGCCTACATCCACATAGGTAACTGCCTCTGATACTGTAGTTGAACTCTGGGTTTGGGTGGTTGTGGTAGTAATGTATGCCTGTCTTTCTCCTACGTGTATCTTTGCCTCCTGATTGTTAACCACTGCCAATTTGGGATTAGATAGTATCCTGGTTTGACCCAGGCTTTGCAGGTATTTAATGATAGTATCAAAATCGTGTCTGCCAATTATGCCCAGATGCATCTCCTCTGTGCCTACGCTAACCTTCCCTTCAGAATATTTTGTAGAAGTACCTGTGAATGGATAAGAACCGACATAACCTACGCCGGGTGTAGTATAGTCGGTGATGATTGAACCCGAAATCGCCTGTTTTGGTGTACCTTCCAAGACTTCTTTTCTGGAACGCCACGCATCTGTAGACGCCTGAACTGCACTGAATGGATAAGACCCCATATACATAAGTCCATATTTTTTACCTATATCAAATAAACCTTCCCATTCCACGCCTGAACTAAGAGAGTCGTTTAGTTTTACTTGTATAATTTTTGCGTCAATAAGAATCTCCTTGGTTTTTCTGTCAAGACCTTCAATCAATCTGCCAATCTCTTCCATCCTTTCTGGCAGGGTTTGCACAATCACCTGGTTAGTACGGTCATCTGCTTTTATAGACCCCACCTTTTTCAGGTCCAACTGTGTCTTGAGCTGCTCCTCAATATCTTTGGCACGGGCGTATTTGAGATTGAATATCTTTACTATAGATTTTTGCTCCATAGCAGAAAGTGCCTTTTCCATCTCTTTGATCTTTTGCGGCGTATCCATCACCAAAACAGTTCCAGAATCAACATCTAATAGAACCTTACCGATTTCGCTTTTGATTGTATCAAGCATATTGAATGCTTGTTCAGGAATGGCGTACTTCAGATGAAATATTCTTACCTGACGGATATCAGAAAAATTCTCCTGATGTGCTTCCCCTATGTTGGTTATTATTCCTGTGCGGGGCCGGATGATTCTTTCGAGCCGCTCCATTTCTCCTGGATACGAAATACCCGCTTCGAAAAGATACACCTCGGCATCGGGTTCTGCCATCAGCACCGACAGGGGAACTCCCACCTGGGAATTGTAACTCCGCGGACTGCTAACCGTATTGTAT
>JAMWDE010000088.1 GCA_023818905.1 Candidatus Omnitrophota bacterium
TAGGAGTCCTTAATCTTATCCCAAAACCTACACTAGACTTTAACCCTCCTGAGCCTATATCCTCTGCCTTTGCCCAGACATTTCCTATATCGTAAAAGGAAGCCAATTTTAAAAAATCTAATACAGGATAAAGGTATTCTATATTTCCGATAAGCATGGATTCTCCTCCCAAGGGGTCTTTGGATACTGCATCTATAGGACCTATCTTTCTTTCGTGGTAGCCCCTAATAGTAGAGGCACCGCCAGCAAAAAATCTTTCTTATATAGGGACGTATTGCGAATCACTGTAAGCATTAACCATCCCTAAACGAGTCCTAAATTCCAAGGTTGAACCTTTAAATAATGGAAAGTAATGCGAAAAACGGGCAAAAAATCTTAAGAAATCTTTATCCGCACCAAATGGACCGCCTGCGCATTCTACTGAACCACTTAAGACATCGCCCCTTCTGGTATCAAATACATTATCACGACTATCATAGGTAACACCCACCTGTACACTAGAGATGGAATTCTTACCCTCCTCTTTCTTGAGGTCTTGGGTAGCGGTTTCAGTTATATCGGTTATCTTTATAGTTTCGTAACGATATGTAAAATTTACTCTTATATATTCGGATATCTCTTTACCCAAACGCAAATCACCGCTAGTGATCTCTTCATCATAACCATACCCCACATCCTCTTCTCTCTCGTGACTATGCCTATAGGCATCAAAGCCAAAAGAAATGGGATAATCAAAAAGCCAAGGTTCGGTAAAACTCAAATTGAATCCTTCAGTCAGCGTCCCAAAGGAGGCGCGTAATTTTAAATCTTGACCATCCCCAGTAAAATAAGGAAAGTTCTTCCAATCAAAGTTGCGCTGTTCTATCTCCACAAAACCCACAAACTCATCTACTGTGCTGTATCCTCCTCCAAAGCTAAACGCTCCGGTTTTGGCCTCCTTCACCTCTACCACCAAGTCTTTCCTGTTAGGTATATCTGTATCATCCGTATCATACATTATCTCTTCAAAGAACCCTAAGTTTTGCAGCCTCTCCTTACTCCTCCTTAATTTTTCTCCATCAAATCTGTCACCAGGTTTTATCCTCATCTCTCTTCTAATAACCACATCTTTGGTCTTGATATTTCCTCTTATCTTAATCTTATTTACATAAGCAACCTCACTCTCTACGATATTATAAATTATATCAACCATCGCAGTCTGGGGATTCAAAGAAACTGTTTCATCTACATGCGCAAATATGTAACCTCGGTCAAAATAGAGACCCTGTATAGCCATAACATCTTCTTTGAGTGCCTCTTGACTGAAGACCTTTCCAGCAACACATTTATTTAACTTATTTAGAATATCTATTTCGTTGATCTCTCTGTTACCACGTACAGTCACACTACCTACCAGATATCTTTTACCTTCCTCTATATTTATAGTGATGTAGATAAGTGACTTTAAGGGTTCTGTTTCTATCTTGGAATCAACAGCTACATCTGCAAAGCCTTGTCTTTGGTAGAATGATCTTATACGCTCAATATCTTCTTTAAATACATCATCCTTTAATGCGCCGGGATTAAAAAGCCATGCCCTTTTTGTCTTCATCAGCCTTAATATCCGCCTATCAGAAAAATTATAGTTACCTTCTATGTAGATATTTTTTATCCGAACTTTTTTGCCCTCATTTACAATAAACTCTATCTTTGCCTTGTTGGTCTGTTCATCTATATTAACCTTATAATCTATCTGTGCTTGGCTATACCCCATCTTCTCATACATATTCTTTAAGATACGCACATCTTCAGCCAAGCTTGGGTAATCTAGATGCTGGGTCTCCTTCGACTTCAAAGATTCCCTGAGCTTTTCTTCTCTAGAAGCCAGACGTCTTATCCCTGAAAAAGTTATCCTCTCTATGATTGGTCTCTCTGTAACATTAACAATAATTTTTATACCATCCTTGTAATCCTCGGTGTCAATCCTGATATCGCTGAAAAACCCTAAAAGATACAACCTCTTTAAATCCTCGCTGACAACCGTTTCTTGATAGGGTAAGCCAACGCGACTCTTCATCTTAGAAATCACAGTATTACTACTTATATTCTTATTGCCTCTAATCTCTATGGCAGTAATTAACTTGCCAACTTCTTGCTGTAATGGCGAAGCATAGGAAGATCCTTCTTTCTCCTGCGCTTGCCCAATAACCTCATCTGATTGGGCAGAACACTCCAAACAAGGAACCAGCCCTAATAGGAATCCTAATAAGACAATTATAATTAGGAATAATATGCTTTTCATTATCTGTAAGGTATCTTTAAGGTTATTCTATGCGCGCCAGATTCTCAAATCTCATATATTCCTTGATAAAGGCCAACTTAAGTGTGCCTACGGGGCCGTTGCGCTGTTTGGCAATCATAATCTCGGCTATACCTTGATTCTCAGGAAGGGGATTGTAATACTCCTCTCTCAATATAAGCACTACCACATCTGCATCCTGTTCTATAGCCCCTGATTCTCTTAGGTCAGAAAGCTGAGGTCTATGGTCAGCACGTGATTCTACAGCACGAGAAAGTTGGCTGATGGCTACAACCGGGATATTTAGTTCTCTTGCCAGGGCCTTTAGAGAACGCGAAATCTCTGAAATCTCTTGTTGTCTATTTTCAGCGCTACCTGCACCATGCATAAGTTGCATATAATCGATTATTATAAGTTGGATATTTTGTTGTGTTTTTAGCCTACGCGCCTTGGCGCGGAGTTCCATTATAGAAATCGCTGGTGTATCGTCTATAATTATAGGGGCTTCTGAAAGTTTTCCTGCTGCAGCAGTAAGCCGAGGCCAATCAGAAGGCGCCAGATAACCGGTCCTGACTTTATGCGCATCAACCTTAGCGTGAGAACATAACATCCTCTGAACGAGTTGTTCTTTAGACATCTCCAAACTAAAAATCGCCAAAGGTATTTTTTGGGTTACACCTGCATATTCTGCAATGCCTAAAGCAAAGGCGCTCTTTCCCATAGATGGCCTACCAGCTATAACAATAAAATCCGAAAATTGTAGACCTGCTGTTTTTATATCAAAATCAACAAATCCAGTAGGTATCCCTGTAACATGCTCTTTGCGCTGATAGAGTCTGTCAATGGTTTCAATACTATCTTTGACAATCTCCTTTAAAGGTGTATAACTACGGTTAGACCTACGGTCGCTAACCTCGAATATAAGTCTCTCTGCGTGGTCTACTAGTTCATCTATATTGCCCTCACTATAGTAGCACAACGAGATAATCTTAGTGGCGTTATTGATAAGGTTTCTGGAAATACTCTTTTCTCTAACAATATTAACATAGTGGTTTATATTAGCCGGGGTAGGCACAGAATTCACCAAGGCAGTCAAAAAACTCACTCCACCAATTTCATCAAGGATCGCCTTTCTTCTTAACTCGTCACTGAGAGTGATAAGGTCAACCGCTTTATTAGAATTGTAAAGTTCTACTATCGCTTCAAATATCTTCTTATGGTCATCCTTGTAAAAATAATCCTTAGTAAGAGACTCCACAGCCACTGAGATAGCATTCTCATCCATAAGCATAGAACCCAATACAGCCATCTCAGCCTCAAGATTCTGGGGCGGAATCTTCTCTAATGCGACTTCTGACATTTGTAGTTTTAGGCATTAAGCAGCCTTTTGAGATAGTTTCAGAGCGTATCTCGCACTAAGTTTAGAGTTATCTTGCATCATAAAGGTAGAAGCAGTGGTGTAGCTTATGTTAAATGTTCTAAAGTAAAATTGTAACATAGCTGTTACTTATATTGTTGGCCTTTTATCAAATCAGCGTCTGAGATGAATTAAAACGTATCTTGCACCAAGCTTACGCTTCCTGCACATCCTAAAAGCAGAAGCATGGTGGTGTAGCTTATTTTTTAACTACCCACACCTTGATTTTGCTTTTTACTTCTGGATGCAAGTTTATCTGCACCTCATATATGCCCAATGAACGTATTGGTTCGCTAATGACAATGGAGTTCTTTTCAATATTAAAGCCTTCCTCTTTTAAGGCTGCTGTTATATCAATTGCACTTATGCTACCGTATAGCTCATCATCATTTTTTACTAAGGCAGGAATAGTTAAAGAGAAGTTATCCAATCTCTCCTTAAGTTCTTCTGCTTCTTGCTTAAGTTTTTTCAATTGCCAAAGTCTTCTCTGCTTCTCCTGCTCTAATCTTTTAAGATTAGCGGGAGTCAAAGGCATAGCTAAGCCGTTGGGTATAAGAAAATTACGCGCAAATCCATCCTTTACCTTAACAACGCTTCCTGCCTTTCCAACCTTGTCTACGTCCTGTCTTAAGATTATCTCCATAGTTCTATTTAATATCTCACATAAGGTAAAAGCGCAAGAAAACGCGCTCTCTTAATTGCCTCAGCGATGCGTCTCTGATGTTTAGCACAATTGCCTGAAATACGACTAGAGACAATCTTACCTCTCTCCTTGATAAAGGACTCTAACAGTTTTATCTCCTTATAGTCTATCTTAATATTCTTATCTCGGCAGAATCGACAAAACTTTTTTTTCCTACTCACTAAAGATGTAACCTTTTTTTTTGACTTAACTACCATCTGAAATGCCCTCACTTTCTTCCAACCAAGTATCTTCCGTGGTAGGTTGTTCCTGTGCTTCTTCTGTTTCTGGCTGGGTCGGCGCCTTTGCTTGAGGTACTCCTAGAAATTGAACCCTTTCTGCCCGTACCTCAAGAGTAGAACGCTTCTGTCCAGAGTTATCTTCCCAGGACCTTGACTGGAGTCTACCTTCAATAAAAATTGGGCTACCTTTATGCAGATACTGATTGCAACTCTCCGCCTGTTTATCCCAGACCACCACTGTAACAAAACAGGTCTCCTCTTTTAATTCCTGA
>JAMWDE010000089.1 GCA_023818905.1 Candidatus Omnitrophota bacterium
ATGAGATTCTCTGGGTTAGGGAGAACCACGATTGTGTCATCTAGATTCTCTAATTCTCTCAGTGCATTATTAACCAAACAGGCCTCAGACTGAACATCAAACCCTGAGAATATCTTAAGATTGTATGTGGGTTGCTCAGATGTATAAGGTTTGATATCACAAGAAAATACCTCAAATAAATCTTTTAATACTGGCCAGTCATCTTGGTCTCCTTGAAAAAATATCTTAGCCTTTTGCTTAAGATAGATATGTTTGATAATCTTCTCTTCAGTTTTATGCAAGTAAAAGAAACCGCAAAATAATATATCTGTAAAATCTTGAAGGCTCATCTGTTCAACCAACTGTGAAGCCATAAGATAGATAAGTCCACGGTAATACAGAGTCCTTTCCTTTAAGACACAATGAAATCTTTCTCTTATAGAAATTATGTTTTTAAGTAGGGTGTTTACACTCTCAGGAATATCATAACCTATGTCTGCCTTGACTTGGATATTCTGAAGTGACTCTAGCTTTATATCCTCTAAATCCAGCTGCTCTATGAATGCCAATATCTCTCTCGCCCAGGGCAAAAACTGACAGAATCTCTTTCTATCTTTTAGAATGTCCTCTGATATCTCTTTTGCTAAATTATAGATAATATAGCAGGCATCTAAATCAGTGATCTTTAGGAGAGGTAAATCCTTAGATACTATATACTCCACAAACTCATCTATGGAGAAAAATCGCGGAGGCAGAAAACTTCTCTTTAATCTTGCGGCGAGTTCCCTTTTGAGAAAAAGAGCGGGCCTCTTTCCTCCAAACACTAAGGCTAATCTTGTAAGGTCTTGGTTGATATAATTGGTTTCTATAAAATCTGCCAATCTTTTGATAAAATCGTCTTTAAGGCTATAGGTTATTATCCTCTGCATTGACCTCTTCAACATCTATCTCCTCTAAATATACCAAAAATCCTCTTACCTTATGTCTAGGATATAGCTCCTTGAATAAATTGATGTATTCCCTAATCTGTCGGTGATATTCCTCTAAAGAATCCTTTGCGCTCTTATAGTCAATCACCCAGACCTCATCTGAACTGACTATCAGACGGTCTATCCTTTTGGTATTTCCGGAGGTATCCACAATTTCCTTCTCTTGATAGACCTCTGCTTGTGGGATAAAGAAGAACTTCCTGGTTTTAGTATCATCCAGTAGCCTTCTTATAGTTATTGTATATTCTGTAAAGTCTTTCACAAAGTAAAACTGTCGATGCGTATTTTCTGTTGCCTTTTGTAATACCTTCTCTATGTCCTCTCCAATAAGATTACCTATGTAGGAAAGGATATGGTGTAAGATCTCTCCCCTTTTGATTCTATCTATATTCTTAAGTTGTATCTCATCACGAAATTCCTCTCTGAGAAAAGTTATCCAGTCCTTATAATGGTTAGGAGCAATATCTATAATGGGAACTCTTGCCATCTGTTTTTTCTCTGGACATCTTATGGAAGGTCTTCCCCTTTCTAAACTCTCAAAAGCAATAAGAAATCTTGCTGGATTATCTATACGAGAGAGCTTCTTAGGAATGAATATATACATCTCCTCTTTGGCACGGGTAAAGGCAACGTAGGTACTATTCAATTCATCTACAATAACTTTTATATACTCTTTCTTATACTCCTCTCTTAATTTTGCAGAGTAAACAGTGTACCTTTTTTTAAGACGCAAAAGTCTTATTCCGCTACCAAAGATTGTATCTTCATCCTTCTGTATAATAAAATTTGTAGCCCTTGGACTCCTAGCCGCTCCTATCTTAAACTCAAGTTCAACAAAGGGAAGAATAACTACAGGAAATTCTAACCCTTTTGCTTTATGTATGGTAAGAATCTTTATTGCATCAGAATCAGCTACATAGACATAAAGTTCGTCTTCTCTTGCGTGCTCAAAATATTCAAGGAATAAGGCCAGGGTGGGATAATCGGATTCTTTCTTTTTTATCAACTCCAAAAATCTCATAAAGAAACCCTGATAATCAGGAAAATTCTCTAATATCTTGAATCTTTCTATAATACTCACTACCAATTCGTATAGCGGGATAAACCCTACACTCTTAAAAAACTCCTCTATAAGTTCATCCCAGACTGAGCTAAATGCATTGCGGAATTCTCTGTAGAGATAACTCTCAGTTTTGGCGTGTCTTTTTAAGTTCTGATCGAAGATAAATTCATGGAGTCTATGGTTAGCTATCCCTGATACAGAAGAGAATATCTCACCCAATATAAATGAGGCAAATGACAGATCATCTATGGGAGAGTTTAAAAACCTTAAAAATGATACCAGCTCCTTAATGAATGGATTCTCTCTTATGTTAAGGGTCTTCTCAGATTCCACCGGTATGCCCTGCCTAAGAATCCACTCTGTCATCAACTTCACATCCTCATTCTTTCTAGTAAGTACAGTGATATCCCTATAGGCAAACCTATGCTTCAGCTCCTTAATCAAACTTATGAGCCTTTCTTTTATATCCTCAAGGAGCGACTCTTTGTCATCTGAATCGAGCTGTTCTACCCTAACATACCCTGCGGCGTTCTGAGGCTGTATGGATTGCTTTGAATCGTAGAAACCTTTTATAATATCCTCTACCTCTTGGGGGCTAAATTTTATAATCTCATTTCTATTTTGGCGTTGGCTGTCTTGAAGAAATCTCCTGAGGTTATCAGGAGAAAATATCTCATTGTTAAATTCTACTATCTCCTTCTGACTGCGAAAATTTTTATTAAGTGATTCATATCTCAAATTGAAATCCTTAAAGTACTCTTTTGTCCAATCAAAAAGACCAACCTCTCCTCCCCTAAATCTATATATGGCTTGCTTTTTGTCTCCAACATAGAATAGAGACCCACCAGTAGAAATTGCCTCTTCTACCATAGGGAAAAGATTTATCCACTGCAGAATACTGGTATCCTGGAATTCATCAATCAGAAAGTGCCGCAGGCGGGTTGCTAAACGATAGTACAACTCAGGCACAGTTATGGCCTCATCCTCAAAGAGCAAGCGGGCCTGTTTATTTAACTCTTGCAGAAATACCAGGTCCTCCTTAACGGCCAAGTTGTGTAGTTCTAAAGACACCTGCTCAAATATATCAATGTATGAATTAAAGATTGCCCGTGATTCTAATTCAGAGAGGTCTTTTATATTTTTACGTATAGTTTGCCAAAGGCGAACTATACTTTGGTCTAAGGGATAACCTTTCTTTATGGGGAATTCTCTGTTATCAAAAAAACTGATAATATCATCTATATCAAATCCCTCTCTGTGTTCACTCAAAAAATTCTCTAAACTGTGTCTAAATCTCTCATTGGTTGCCACGGGCAGATCTTTATATAATTTCTGCATCAATTTAAGAATAGTCTTCCTTTTGGCAAATATATAATCTTTCTGGACCGGAAACTTCAGAAATTTACCCGGATATGTGTTAATTACATCGAATAAAGATAAAATAACAGAGATTATATTTTGTTTAGGAAGCCAACTTGTTTTGTTTTCCAGATATATGTACTGTCTTAAAAAACTCTCTAAGGTAGAAAATGTCTGCTTATCCTCTCCTGCCCTATCAATGAACCTATCAAAACTGTAAACAAGGTAATCAGCCAACGCATCTTTTATCTTAAAGGTTGAGGAAAGTCCAAGCCTAAAAGCGCAACCTGAAAGCAAAGAATTAATAAAACTATCAATGGTCTGCACCTGGAAAAAGTTATAATTTTTAATAATCTCCTCCATAATCAGATAAGCCTTTTTTTGG
The DNA here is from genome assembly GCA_023818905.1 of Candidatus Omnitrophota bacterium. GTDB lineage: Bacteria > Omnitrophota > Gorgyraeia > Gygaellales > Profunditerraquicolaceae > JAMWDE01. Next base: position 3,776 of record JAMWDE010000089.1, read on the forward strand.
ATAAATCTTTCGTCCATAAATATCCCTTGGAGGATATCATTCCTCTCCTGTTCGTTATCAAATTTATCTAAGGCTATCTTTTTTAAGAATTCCAGAATCCTCTCTTTCATTTCAATTGCCGCTTTATTAGTGAACGTAATTGCCAGGATATCTCTAAGAGGTACCTCCTCTAGTTTTAATTCGGGAGACATTAAAAGTTGAATGTATCTTTTGGCTAAGACATGGGTTTTACCTGAACCAGCTGATGCTTCTACCACATAGATATGGGGAAATTTTAAGGGATAGGATTCTCTAAGGACCATAGTTATATTTTAACACAGATTATATCTATTTGGTGAGCTTATTTTAAGATATGGAAAGGGATAAGGTCCCAGTCTAAAATATAGCTAATGCACCAGTTCTTACCCAACCGCTTTTATTATCTTGACGCCTTACCTTACACCAATCATCCTGGAAAGAAACTATTACTACCTTCATACCTTCGTAGAGACTAAAGTACGTGGTAGCGGAATCCTTGGGTTCAAACTTTACATCCGCGACCTCTTCAATTATAATCCCTTCTCTATTTAGGCAGCTGATCTTTTTTTGGAGATAAGCCAATCCTACGACAAACAGTATGCCTAAGATGACAGCAAAAGCTAAAGCGTATTTTTTAGATGGTTTAAAAAATACACCTACTAATAGAATAACCAAAACAGATAGATAAACTGCACTTAATAAGGCGGTCAATCCATCTATACTAAATCTCTCAAATAAATTATCTAATAATCGCAAAAACAAAATCCTCTTTGGATAAATAGTCGGCCCTTTGATTAAAGAAAGGGCGTACTTATAATTAGAATCCAAATCTAAATCACCAGGCATAATCCTGCGGGCCTTCTCATAATTTAATATTGCCCTACCAAGTTGACCTTTTTTAAAATAACAGTTTCCCAAATTGTAATAGAGGTTCCCACTTTCTAACCCACTCTCCAGAATACGGTTGTACTGTTTGATTGCCTCATCGTAATTCGCCTGCTCGTAAAAATAATTACCCATAAAGAAGACGCTTCTTATATCATCAGCATAACAGAATGATGTAAGACAGAGCCATAAAAAGAT
>JAMWDE010000090.1 GCA_023818905.1 Candidatus Omnitrophota bacterium
CACCATTGTGGCACTTCTTCCGATTATGTTTTTAAAAGGAACAGGAGCAGAGGTAATGCAGCCTATGGCCATACCTTCTATTGGCGGGATGACTATTGAGATGATTAGCTGGTTTATTGTGCCCACACTTTATTCTTGGCGAGAAGAAAAAAGACTTACTAAAATGAAAGGAGACTTGAATGTTTAAAAAAATATTGCTGATTTTACTCGTCTGTATATCCATTTTTGCCATAAACAAATTTTCTTTTGCCCTGATGTGCGGTAAGCATAGCGAACATCAACAGAAGGCGCAAACTCATAGTGAGTATAGCGCAACAGAAACCAATAAAGAGACTATTCCAGAAGGAGTTGTGAACGTCGGCAATCAAATTTGTCCTGTAAGCGGTGAAAAGATAAATGAAAAATTGAAAGCAACCTATGAATATGAAGGCAAGATCTACAATTTCTGTTGTTCTATGTGCATTGAGGAATTCAAAAAAGACCCGGGAAAATACATAAAGAAAATAGAAGAAGAATTAAAAAATAGTTCAGTAAATACTGGCACAGATGAATCTGCGGCTGACACTAAAACCCAGGCCTCCCCAGGTATACACCAAGGACATAAACATTAATTAAGAGGAGGAAATTATGTGGTGGTTAGTATTGATAATACTAATCGTAGCAATTTTACTTTTAGTGAAAAAAGGCGGATGCGGCTGTGGTTCAGCAAAGAAATAATCAGGATTATATGTTTAATTTCAAATTTAATCCAGCAGCATTGGGAATATTTTTAACATTCATTTTATTTAATAGTTCGATGCAATGGAAGGGTACATATATTTGGTATATTCTAGTACATTTTTTGTACTGTTATTTGCTGTATCAACTGTCTATGCCCATCCACCTTCTGATATCAAGATTACCTTTGACCCAGAGATAAAGATACTTCAGGCAGTAATCATTCACAATACAAGTAATCCTATATACAAGTAATCCTATTAATCACTATATCGAGAAAGTAGATGTGGGATTAAATGGTAAAGAAATTATCGAACATGGAATATAAAGGCAGGATAATAATGAGAGTCAAACCGTAAGTTACCTTATTCCGGATGTCAAAGATGGCGATGTGATTTCTGTGGAAGGATACTGTAGTATCAGTGGTAAATTAAGAAAGGAGATTACAGTCAAGATTAAGGATTAGAATCTTAAACAGAAAAATGGTCGCCATGTGCAAAACCTGTAGTTGCAGAAAGAAACCAAAATCTAAATAATATTTATAGAGGAAAATATATCTTAGACGAAAATAATAATTTTTGGTAGCGGATATAAAATACCAAAGGGTATAGTGTGTTTGAGATTTTTCATGTATTGGAAGTTTTAAAAGGAGCCGTCGGGTTTTAGGTAAAACAACGCTATTGGATAGCATTGGATGTTTGACAGCCATTTCAGAAGGGAAATTAGTTGTATTAGGCGAATAAGAATCTAATAATTACTTTATTCAAATCTCCAGGCACTATCTTTGCTTACCTTAAGTCGTTTTGTGAATTCTTTAAAATTTAACCCTTGCCTCAGACACAGGTTTTTTATCCTTGCGCCAAGGTATCTGACGGGATGACATAATCAAGGAAATATTTCTTTTTATTTAGAGAGCCATTGTAAGAAATAAGTTTTAAGGGCTTGACTTCAAGCCCGTTGGCAATTTTCTGGATATAGCGGGGATTAATTAGAGCGCGGTTATTCTGCAAGGAGATGGTTTTAGATGGAAAGATTTACAGTAACAAAACTGGTAAGTTTTGTCAGTAAGGTTTTGTTGTTGCAAAATTTTCATACAATAGTAAAATAAAATAAATATGCGAGTCGCAGTGTATTATAGCAATGATGATTTAAGGCTGGAAGAGAGACCTATACCTAAAATTAGTTCCCAAGAGATACTGCTTCGAGTTGAAGCGGCAGGTATCTGTGGTAGTGATGTGATGGAGTGGTATCGTCGGGATAAGGCACCTTTGGTTTTAGGCCATGAGATTGCTGGAACAATAGAAGAGGTAGGTACAAAGGTAAGGAATTATAAGAAAGGCGATAGGATAACCTGCGCACACCATGTGCCTTGCGATAGATGTAAATATTGTCTATCAGGCCACCAGACAGTCTGCGAGACTCTACGCAAGACCAATATTGACCCAGGTGGGTTCGCAGAATTTGTGCGTCTACCAGAAGCCAATGTTAAAAAAGGTGTTTTTATATTACCTGAGAGCGTATCATTTGAAGAGGCAACCTTCGTTGAGCCACTTGCTTGTGTATTGCGGGCTCAGAGACTAGCAGGAGGCGTAGAAGGAAAAAGTATTTTAGTTATAGGCAGTGGGATCTCTGGAATTTTACATATACATTTTGCACGTATCTGTGGCGCATCTTTTATTGTCGCTGTGGACATCTCAGAGTTTAGGTTAGATGCTGCTAAAAGATTTGGCGCAGATGTCAGTATCTATGCCAAAGATTATACTGCAGAGCTTGGCCGCAGGCTTAATCAGCAAAGATTATTTGAACTGGTGATAGTGGCTACATCTGCGCCTTCAGCTATTCTACAGGCCTTTGAGTCAGTTGAACGGGGCGGCACCGTGCTTTTCTTTGCGCCTTGTGAACCGGGCGTTAAGATTCCAGTTGCCTTCAATGAATTGTTCTGGCGCACAGAGATAGGTTTTGTCAGTTCTTATGCGGCTACTCCTCATGAATACCAAGAGGCATTAGATTTTATTGCTCGAGGCAACCTCAGACTCAAAGAGATGATTACCCATCGTTTGGATTTATCAGAGATAGGTCTTGGTTTTAAGCTCGTTGTAGAAGCGAGAGATTCATTAAAGGTTATCGTATATCCAACAGGAGGTAGTTATTATGGATTGGGGAATGCAAAACAGGATGAACCGTATCTTTAAACCACAGGATGGTAGAACCGTGATGTTAGCAGTTGATCACGGATACTTCTTAGGCCCAATCAGCAGGATGGAGGAACCAGGCAAAACTATTGAGCCACTTATACCTTATGCGGATTCGTTGATGATTACAAGAGGAGTATTACGCAATTGCGTTGAGACTAAATACGATATTCCCATTGTACTGAGGGTTTCAGGTGGTAACAGTATTATAGGTAAGGATTTGTCTAATGAAGGAATCACTGTCTCTATGCAGGATGCTCTAAGACTCAATGTGTGCGCTGTAGCGTTATCTATTTATGTTGGCACAGACCATGAACACCAGACACTAATAAATCTAGCTAATTTTATTAATGAGGCAGAGAACTATGGAATTCCTGTGTTGGCAGTTACCGCAGTGGGAAGAGAATTGGAGAAGCGCGATGCAAAATATCTCTCCTTATCTTGTCGGATTGCCGCAGAATTGGGTGCGCATATGGTAAAGACCTATTACTGTGAGGATTTTGAAAAGGTAGTAAAATCCTGTCCTGTTCCTATAGTTATTGCCGGTGGACCGAAATTAAAGAGCGAGTTTGATGTATTGGAGATGGCTTACAATGCAGTATCCTGTGGAGCAAAGGGTGTAGATATGGGTAGAAATATCTGGCAGTCGCATTGGCCTGTACCGATGATTTCTGCTATACGCCATATCGTGCATGAGAAATTTACAGCAAAAAAGGCATTTAACCTATTTCAATATCTAAAACACAAACGTAAATAACCCATCTTTAAAATCTTCTTAGCTATCTCGAAATAATTTCTTGACATCATATTATTTTCAGGTAAAATTTAAATAATAAAATTTTACTATAATTAAACCAAGCCATGGATATTGCTAAGATTTTAGCATTTCAGGCCCAAATATATCAGGATAAACCTGCCATAATCTTTAAAGACCAACCTGTAACCTTCAGTCAATTAAGAGACCATGTATTTAAATTCGCCAATGCCCTTATCCATTTAGGGGCAAAAAAAGATGATAAGGTAGCCATCTATCTTCCTAACTGTCCGGAATATATCTACAGTTATTCAGCCATCTGGTGCTGTGGGATGACTGCTGTACCTTTAGACTTTATGCTTACTGAGGAAGAGTTAATTTCTTGTCTGGATCACTCTGATGCAAAGATATTGATAACAAGGTCCAAAAGTGGCATCAACTTAGAAAATCTAAAGGCAAAGTGCCCCCAGTTAAGAGAGATTATCCTTTGTCAGGATCGAATCTCTAATTTTTTATCCCTAAAAGATTTATGTAAAAAGAGTAGCAACGAGCACCCAGCAGTTACAGTTGATGACCATGATTATGCAATTATCTTCTATACCTCTGGAACCACAGGAAGACCCAAAGGAGTAATGCTTAGCTATCAAAGCATGCTCATCAATCAGCTGTCGGTAATCAACCTTTTGCTTAATCTGCTTCCGCCGGTTTCGCAAATCAATGAGCCTCATAAAATCACCAACACCCTGCACAAAAAACTGCTATCATTCGTGAACGAAATGGTCGAACCCACTAAACCACTGCTAAAAGAAAAAAACGGCAAGAGACCCGTGATTGCTATTCAGTTGAGCGGACCGCAGTTGCCAAAAATGCCCACCATAACCACTGTGATGGTGGGTGATGAAGTTAAAGCCTTTGCAGGCATGCCACCCTCGCCTAACCTCGTCATCAGCATGGATGTCGGTGAGGAGTATCGAGCGTTGAGCGACCAGAATGTCATGGGTGCCACATTGAAAGGGAAAATCGCTCTTGTGCCCTTCATGATAAAAAGAGCATTAAAGGGGCAAACTAAAATCACTGGCGACAAAACATTGCTATT
>JAMWDE010000091.1 GCA_023818905.1 Candidatus Omnitrophota bacterium
ATACAGGGTAAGGCTTTCTTCTGGAAGAGGTAATTTATTAGCGTAGATATCCTATTTGGTCTGATACCATAGCCTTTTTTTATTTTATTCATGTCATCAAAGATTTCGTTCTGATACTGAAAGAAGAAATGTAAGGGTACAGGTCGTTTATCTTCGATAACTATCTTTAAGGGGCTTCTGTGTATAGATTCTATCCAGCTGCTTATTTGTTTTATGTTGGGTATGGTAGCTGATAGAGCAAGGAGTTTCATATGTTCAGGTAGAAACATCAAGGCCTCCTCCCATACCGTTCCACGTTCAGGGTTGTCTAGATAGTGCACCTCATCAAAGATTGCCCAGGTATAGCTTTTTAAACTTTGGGATTCATCTAGTATCTTGTTGCGGAATATCTCAGTGGTCATAATCAGCACCGAAGCAGAAGGATTGACCGAGATATCGCCGGTTAAGATACCGATGTTTTCTTTAAATTGATTTTGGAAGTCCCGGAATTTCTGGTTGGAGAGGGCCTTGATGGGTGCAGTGTATATAACACCTGTACCATTTTTTATACAGTTATCTATCACATATTCAGCAATGGCTGTTTTACCTGCTCCGGTAGGAGCAGACACGATTACAGAATAACCCTGGTTGATATAATCGGTGGCTTCTTTTTGAAATCGGTCGTAAATCATTTATAGACAGATTACAGATTTACCTGAATGTTTAACTTTATTATAATCTAAAAATGTTGATTTATCTAATAAAAAAGAATACAATAGATGTATTGTTTGAAATACCCTGTTAGGGTTTCGCCCATATATGACGATACGTTACACATCCGTTATTGGAATAAAGGAGAATGATAAACTTACTGCGAGCTATGCCTTGATCCAGCTCAAACTTTGATTCAAAATAAGGCCTAATAACTTTTTGGTAATGTAACAGGTGATATTAAAAAACAATCCAATAAGAGTGTTTTAAGTTAGGGAAGGTGTTATTAATGAAAAGTAGGATATGTTTTGTTTTGGGTGAAATTTTTATCTTGCTTATCTTGTCCTGTCTTTCCTGTAGAGAAGTAGGCACAACCCATAGTAAGTCAGGATTAAAATTCAGCTTTCCTTTTGGTAGGAGTTATAGTTATACAGATATTCTTGTGAGCAGGGTGATTGATGGAGATACGCTTATGCTCGAGTCAGGCCAGAGGGTGCGGCTTATCGGCATAGATACACCAGAGATGCATGATTCAGATAAACTATATAGAGATAGTCAAAGGACAGGACAGGATATACGCACTATTAAAGAGCTAGGTAGGCGTGCCTGGAGATTCACCAAGGATTTAACAGAAAATAAGCGCGTGTCTTTAGAATTTGATGTGGACAAGAAAGATAGATATGGGCGTTTGTTGGCTTACGTATATTTAAAAGATGGAACCTTTGTGAATGCTGAGATTGTAAGGCAGGGATATGCATCCCTGTTGACCATTCCACCCAATGTAAAATATGCGGATTTATTTTTAAGACTTTATCAGGAGGCAAGGGAAAATAAACGGGGATTATGGAAATAGTCTAAGGCGTAGAGTATAAATTGAGCTTTACGCTAACAGTTAATGAGGAGGCTTATATGTTACGTTATTTAACTGCAGGTGAATCACACGGTAAAGGTGTAGTGGCCATTTTAGATGGGATGCCTGCTGGGCTTAAAGTGAAGTTGGATTTTATCAATCAGGAATTGAGACGTCGACAGTCCGGCTTTGGACGAGGTAAGCGTATGCAGATAGAGAAGGATAAGGCAGAGATAATTTCCGGTCTGAGGGCCAATTTCACCTTGGGCAGCCCCATCACTATTCTTATAAAAAATAAGGATTACAGCATAGAAAGACTACCGGCTGTATTCTGTCCTAGACCAGGCCATGCGGATTTAGCCGGTCTTTTAAAATATGGATTCAAGGATATAAGGGATGTTTTAGAACGCGCCTCAGCCAGACAGACTGTAGCTACTGTAGCCATAGGAGCAATCTGCAAGATTTTTTTGGATGAATTTAAGATAAGGATAACCAGCAAAGTTGTATCTATTGGTGGACAGATAGATAGACAGGCAATGAGGCAGAAGATTTATCAGGCAATGCTTAATAGAGATACAGTAGGAGGTATATTTGAGGTAAGGGCCTTAGGTGTACCAGTAGGTCTGGGTTCTTATGTTCAACCTGATTGCAGATTGGATGCAAGATTGGCCCAGGCAGTTATGGCCATTCCTGGAGTCAAGGCAGTAGAATTTGGTTTGGGTTTTGGATATGCAGATAAATTTGGCTCTGAGGTGCATGATGCAATTTATTATAACAACAGGCAGGGATATTTTCGCAAGAAAAATAATGCCGGTGGAATCGAGGGAGGCATCTCCAACGGTCAAGATATAGTTATACGCGCCTGTATGAAACCCATCTCAACCTTACTTTCTCCTTTGGATTCGGTGGATATAAATACCAAAAAAACTGCCAAGGCTTCTGTAGAGCGTTCAGATATCTGTGTGGTAGATTCTGCAGGTGTGATTGCAGAATCCGCGGTAGCTTATGTACTGACTGATGCATTCCTGGATAAATTTGGCTCGGACAACCTTAATGACATATCAGCCAATTACTACAGTTATCTAAAGAGAATAGGTCCTTAAAAAATTGTGTTAGAAATTACCTCCTCTTACGTCTATTTATAGTAGGGAGGTGATTAATATGACACAGGAGAGTCAGGTTAAGGTGGTGCGACTGCATCGTTTTGATGATGATGAGTCAAAACTCAAGGCCTTTGTGGATGTGGCAATCGGAGACTTTATCATTAAGGGATTACGCATCCTTAAAGGTCAGAAAGGGCTGTTTCTGGCAATGCCTCAAGAGCAGGGCAAGGATGGCAAATGGTACAATGCCTTCTTTCCTGCTACAAAACAGGCACGTCAGAGTTTGACTGAGGCAGTCTTAGCTGCCTACCAGGAATAAGGCTACGGAGCGGTTCCGAGAGTAAATGGAACTGTAGTTACTTTCGGAACCGTCTCCAAAAAGATTAATATGGGTAATATCTATTTGGTAGGTTTCATGGGTACTGGCAAGACCTCCGTAGGTAAAGAACTTGCTAAGAGGAAACATTGGCGGTTTGTAGATCTGGATGAGTTAATTGAGTTGAGGCAGAGAAGAAGCATAGTTGATATCTTTGCTAAAAACGGTGAAGCCTATTTTCGTAGGATTGAAAAACAGATACTCAAAGAGGTAGCCAAAGAACAAAAATTCATGGTTGCCTGCGGAGGAGGAATTGTTATAGACCCAGATAACATAAGGATAATGAGGCAGACTGGTATCATCATCTGTCTGGCTGCTAGCCCAGAAGTTATCTTAAAGAGAACTTCAGGGTATACGCACCGACCGCTTTTAAATGTCTCAGAGCCTGCTAAACAGATAGAATTTTTGTTGAAGATGCGTGCTCCCTACTATGCGCAGGCAGACTATACCATTGATACCTCCAAATTGTCTGTAAAGGAAGTGGTGGAGAAGATTTTGAAAATAATTTCAACTAGAAAGACCGCCAAGGCAAAGGTTATCAGAAGAAGAGAAAGATGAATCACTTTGAGGCATTCCTTAGTTTAAATATGGTCTATGGATTGGGCAGCATCCGTCTGAAGAAACTGTTGGACTATTTTGATAAACCCCAGGACATCCTAAATGCCTCTCAAGATAAATTAATTAGCATTGCAGGCATAGGGCCACAGATAGCCAATCAAATCCGCAATTTTAAAAAAGAGGCTTTAGATAAAGAGCTGGCGTTGATTGCCAAATATAATCTGCAGGTTATAACTTTAGATGATAACCGGTATCCCCAAAGTCTAAAACAGATACCTGACCCACCGATTGTACTTTATGTTAAGGGAAGATTAAAAGATAGCGACTGCTCAAGTATAGCCATTGTTGGTTCTAGGCGCGCATCCTTTTATGGTTTAGAGCAGGCGAGAGATTTCGCCTACAGTTTATCAAAGCAGGGATTTACCATAATTTCTGGTCTGGCGCGGGGTATTGATACCCAGGCACACAAAGGTGCCTTGGCCGCAGGTGGTCGCACTATAGCAATTATGGGTAGCGGTTTTAAGTATATGTATCCAACCGAAAATAGAAATTTGGCTGAAGAGATTTCTGAAAACGGTGCTGTGATTTCCGAGTTTCCTATAGAGACAAAACCCTTAAGGCAGAATTTTCCCCGACGTAATCGTGTGATTAGCGGTTTGTCCTTGGGAGTTTTGGTGGTAGAGGCGGCCCAGAATAGCGGCGCTTTGATTACTGTTGACTTTGCATTGGAGCAAGGCAGGGAGGTTTTTGCCCTGCCAGGCAAAGTAGATTCTTTGAATTCCTTTGGCACTAACAATCTGATAAGGCAGGGTGCAAAGTTAGTCTGTTGTTCAGAGGATATCTTAGAGGAATTTGGTTCAGACGTAAGGCAATCTCTAGGCACAACCACAGCATCCAAGGAATTAAAATACACGCCAGAATCAAAGATAGAGGATACGCAAGAGTTAACACTGTACAATCTTATCTCTTCTCAAGCAATTTCCTGGGAGGAGATTGTAGAGGCCCTCAATATGGATACAAACAAAATTTCTGCCTTTCTTCTGGATTTACAACTTAAGAGATTAATAAAGCAACTACCAGGTAATCGGTTTATCAGGTCTGGTTATGAAAACTAAAAGTTTGGTTATAGTAGAGTCACCCACCAAGGCCAGAACTATCAATAGGAT
>JAMWDE010000092.1 GCA_023818905.1 Candidatus Omnitrophota bacterium
ACCGCAGAAGATAAAGGAGAGGCAGCATCAACAGATGTTAGCCACTTTGAATAAGAACGATGAGGTAGTTACTACTTCTGGTATACATGGTACTATCGTTAATGTAAAAGAAAGAACAGTTACTTTAAGGATAGACGATAATGTGAAGATAGAGTTAGAGAAAAACTGTATTGCCTACAAAAAGAAAACTGGACCAGCCTAATTAGATATGAAACGTAGATTATTTTTTAAAGGCATTTTTATTCTGGCGATTCTGGGACTATCTCTATACTTTGCCTTTCCGTTGAATAAACGCATAAATTTAGGCTTAGACCTAAAGGGTGGTATGTATCTCTTGCTTAAAGTAGATACCAGTCATCTTCCTAACGAGCTCAGGGATGACGCCGCGGATAGGGCTTTGGAGGTAATCAGGAATAGGATTGACCAGTTTGGAGTAAGAGAGCCATCTATTCAAAAACAAGGTGTAGATGAGATAGTGGTGCAATTGCCCGGAATTACAGACAGGGATCGGGCAGTAGAATTGATAGGCAAGACTGCATTGTTAGAGTTTAAATTGGTTTTGGCAGATTTAGAGAAATTAAGACAAGCCCAGGCAGGCAATGTTCCAGAAGGTTATGAACTAAAGTACTCTCAAGAGGATAATGAACCCTTACTTTTAGAAAAACAGCCGGTTCTCACCGGAGATGCTCTATCTGGTGCGTTTGTGCGTTTTGAGCAGATGGGTATCCCTGAGCCGGTAGTAGCAGTAGAGTTTAATTCTGAAGGTGCAAAAAAATTTGCTGAGATAACTACAAACAATGTGGGTAGGAGGTTGGCTATTGTGTTGGATGGAAAGGTCCAATCCGCACCTCGTATAAAAGAGGCAATCCCATCAGGCCAGGCAGTAATTACTGGTCGATTTAGTGTAGAGCAGGCTCAAGATTTAGCAATTGTCTTAAGGGCAGGAGCCCTACCTGCTCCTATGCATATTGAAGAGGAAAGGACAATCGGTCCGCTATTAGGTCAAGATTCTATTAAAAAAGGGATAAAGGCTAGTCTCATCGGAGGCGGTTTAGTTTTTATTTTTATGACAATCTATTATGTGCTTGCAGGGATTATTGCAGATATTGCACTGATTTTTAATCTAATTATTATCCTAGGAAGTCTGGGAATACTGCCTATACTATTTCCTGGCGTATCTGCCACCTTGACCTTACCTGGCATTGCAGGCATAGTACTGTCTTTAGGTATGGCAGTTGACGCCAATGTCTTGATCAATGAGCGTATAAGAGAAGAGTTAGCCTTGGGTAAGACCATGCAGGCTGCGATTGTAAATGGATACAGTCGGGCGTTTAGCGCTATCTTAGATTCAAATGTTACTACTTTAATTGCAGCATTTCTTTTGTTTCAGTTTGGTACAGGACCCATCAGAGGTTTCGCAGTTACTTTAACCATTGGTATCTTGGCGAGTATGTTTACTGCGATTGTAGTTACTCGCACTATCTTTGAGATACTTCTACATTTTGGTTTATTAAAGTCACTGCCTATGCTTAAGCTTATCAAAGACACAAAGATAGATTTTATTGGTAAGAGGATATTCTTTTATATTATTTCTTTGGTAGTGATAATTACAGGCCTGACCTCATTTCTTATCAAAGGCCAGAAGGCTTACGGTATAGATTTTGTGGGAGGTCAACTCCAGGAGTATCGCTTTAAGACACCGCCGGATATAGAGAATCTACGTAGCGTCCTAAAGGATTTAGGTCTGGGAGATGCCTTGATTCAACAATTTAGAGAGGACCCTCGTACAGTGCTGATTAAAACCACAGAGGATAAAGCCCAAGCCTTGACTAATAAATTAAAGGAGGTATTCCCTCAGCAGGATGTGCAGATATTGCGTTTAGAACATGTAGGACCAGTAGCAGGTAAACACCTTAAGATAAAGGCCCTGTCTAGTATTTTCTGGTCTTTATTAGGTATCCTTATCTACATAGCCTTAAGATTTAAACATCTAAATTTTGCAGTTGCGGGTATTGTAGCACTATTTCACGATGTTATGGTAGCCTTAGGATTTATGAGTCTTACTGGTAGACAGATAGACCTTTTAAGTGTGACTGCATTTTTGACCATCGCTGGTTATTCCATAAATGACACTATTGTTATATACGATAGAGTAAGAGAGAATATGCGTCTTTTTCCTCGCTTGAATCTGGGTGGGCTTATAAATCTAAGCGTCAATCAAACTTTATCCAGAACTGTTCTTACCTCAGGAGTTACTCTTTTGGTGGTGATTTCTATTCTGTTTTACGGCGGAGAGGTGTTGGGAAATTTTGCATTTGCATTGTTGGTGGGGTTTATCTCTGGGGTTTATTCTACTGTCTACATAGCTTCCCCTCTGGTTCTTACCTGGGATCGCAAGAAAACAAGATAGTCCAATAATTAAATTATGTTTAAATCTCTTAAGCTATACATCAACGCTACAGTTAGCCTCGAAGAGGTCTTGTCTACATTAACAAAATTTGGATACAAAAGACAGGAGAACATTGCAGAGGAGGGAGATTTTGCACACAGGGGAGAGATTGTTGATATTTTCCCTTTCAGTTTTGAGTTACCCATACGTATAGAGTTACATCTAGATAAGATTTCTTCTATAAAGACATTTGACCCTGCCAGTGGCAGTCCATTATGGGAACACCAGATGGTTATCGTTCTGCCTATAAAGAGGATGGGCGCTTTTAAGACTGCCGCATTCAGCGAAGAGTTTCCTTTAAAGAACTTTTTGGATTTAAAAATCGGCGACTATATAGTTCACAATCAGTATGGCATAGGTAGGTTCTTGGGGATAGATAAGATAAAAATCAGATCTGATTACATAGACCATCTAGTGATCGAATATGAAGGCCAGGAGAAACTCTACGTGCCTATGGACCAGGCACACCTGGTGCAAAAGTACATCTCTTTTCAGACAAGGAGACCGAAGCTATCCAGACTTAGTTCTAAAGAATGGGTGAGGATTAAAGAGCGTGTACGTAAAGGCATTCAGAGTTATGCCTGGGAACTGCTTTCTCTACAGGCGATGCGGATGAGTGTAGTGGGTTTTCGTTTTCAATCTGATACCGAATGGCAGAAACAGTTTGAGGATACCTTTGTTTATGACGAGACGCCCGATCAGATAAAGGCAACCCAAGAAGTTAAAGCTGATATGGAGCTAAATAGGCCTATGGATAGGCTCCTGTGTGGTGATGTGGGTTATGGTAAGACCGAGGTAGCGATGCGTGCAGCTTTCAAGGCTGTAATGGATAACAAACAGGTTGCCTATTTGGTTCCCACTACCATATTGGCTGAACAACACTATTATAACTTTACCCACAGGTTGAAAGATTTCCCTATAAATGTGGCAATGCTTTCCCGTTTTAAAACTAAGACGCAGCAGAAAGAGATTATTGAGGGTATTGCTCAAGGAACGGTTGATATAGTTATTGGCACCCATCGGCTCTTGTCAGACGATGTGAGATTTAAGGATTTGGGTTTGGTGATTATTGATGAGGAACAGCGCTTTGGAGTAAAGGCAAAGGAGAAACTGAAGACCTTAAGGCTTAACTGCGATGTGCTTACCTTAACTGCTACTCCTATCCCCCGTACACTTTATATGAGCTTGATGGGCGTAAAGGATATGTCAATTATCAACACGCCTCCTCCAAATAGATTGCCTGTTAAGACATTTGTGGTAGAATATGATGAAGATTTGATCCGTCAGGCTATCTTAAGAGAATTAGAGCGTAAGGGGCAGGTTTATTTTTTGCATAATCGCATCAAGGATATAGAAAAGATAAAAGACAGAATATCAAAGATTCTTCCGGTACAGACGAGGATAGCATTGGCACATGGTCAGATGCCTTCAAGGATGTTAGAGAAGATTATGTTAGATTTTTTAAGGGCAAGGATAGATGTTTTGATTTGCACAATGATTATTGAATCTGGTATAGATATACCTAATGCCAATACTATTATTGTCAATAATGCACATACCTTTGGTTTATCTGACCTCCATCAGTTACGCGGTCGAGTGGGTAGGTTTGATAGAGCTGCATATGCCTATTTTATAATCCCTAAACATGAAGTTCTTGATACAGATGCGCAGAGAAGACTAAAGGCCATCCAAGAGTTTTCCCAATTAGGTTCTGGATTTAAGATTGCTATGGAGGATTTAGAGATTAGAGGAGCAGGAAACCTTTTAGGTCCTCAACAGCATGGTTTTGTTTCAGCGGTAGGATTTGACCTGTACTGTAGATTGCTTAGAGAAGCAATCGCTATGTTTAAAAAAGTAGGTACTTATAGCTATGTGTAACTTTAAATCTCAATCTTTATCCCTTGCAATTGTACTGATGACAAGCTACATTAGTTTTCTATTTAGTTTTATCCCAACTTGTTTCGCCCAGAACAAGATTGTAGCCATCGTTAATAACGACGTAATCACCCAGAAAGACCTGGAGGGTTTTATAAATTTTGCCAGGATACAACTGGCAGCAGAATATCAAGGAGAAGAATTAGAAAACAAAGTCCAATCTTTAAGGCCAGACTTACTGGATAGGCTTATTGATGACCGACTCCTATTACAGGAAGCAAAGAATAATAATATAAAAATAGATGAGACAAGGATAAAGGCGAAGATTGAGCAGATAAAGAGACGTTATGCCTCAGATAT
>JAMWDE010000093.1 GCA_023818905.1 Candidatus Omnitrophota bacterium
CAGTTGTCTTTTAATGAACAGGATAAATCCTGATAGAATCACTAATATCCAGAGTCCTGACCTGCGCAATACCTGACTTGTAGTAAGTAAAATCCTGGTAGGTAAAGGTAGACTTTGGCCTATATGTGCAAATATACCCATCAAGCGCGGCATCACAAAGGTAAGCATAAAGATTATCATTCCAACTCCCACTAAAGCCATAAGTATAGGATACGCCAAGGCAGTGCGAAAACGCAAAATCATCTCTTCTTGTTTGGTGCGATAATCCGCAATCCTAAAAAGAACTTCGGGAAGATTGCCGCTATCCTCTCCTGAGCGGACCATCGCAATATAAAGATTAGAAAATAATCTGGGATAAAGCGCCAAGCTTGAAGAGAGGGTTGCCCCATCCTTTACCTTACTATGAATGCTATGCAGCACAAGTCTAAAATGTAGATTCTCAGATTGTTCAGATATGATATTTAGACTGTCCAATATGGGCACACCTGATTTAAGCAAACTGGCTAATTGCCGACTAAAAAGGGTGATCTGAGCTGAGTTTATCCTGCCAACAGGTATCTTCAAAAATTTTGATTCCGGTCTAAATTCAGAGGTAGCCTTCTGTTGAAGCTCTATCTTTATAGGTAAATAACCCAAAAGACTAATCTTTTCTACTGCCTCCTTTTCAGACTGAGCATCAATAACGCCTTCTACAATATCCTCTGGCCCCTTCTTTGCACGGTATTTGTATACGGACATATTCTATCGATTAATGGTCTTACGCGTTTGCTGAAGAAATATTCTCATCTATTATGAAGTTGATTCTACATACTTATTTAATCTTGCCTTATCCGCAGCAGTTATATCTAAAAAACATACTCCCACATCATATCTATTATTTATCTCTTCTATCCTTACCACCCTGGCTAAACATTGTATAGGTTCTTTGCCGTCAGGTAACTCAATATTTAGCTCTAATACTGAAGCCAGAGCTATCGGCTCATCAGAAATAAACAGTAAACCCGCTGCAGAGATATTCTTTGTAACGCTGAGCTGTTCAGGTTGAAAGCCCTGTTGGGTCAGATCTTGAACAGATTTAAAGATTTTATATTTCATATTGATCTTTGTGTTCAGACGCAAATAACTGCGCCTGTCTTGTTCAGAAAGAGGACTTGTCTGCTGCGGTTCCCAAAAAGAAGGCATCTGGAAAATAGAATATTTGCTTTCTAAAACTGATTCTTCTGCAGAGGTTACCCTCATCACCTCTTCTGGAGTAGTCAGGCCGGCAATAACCTTCTGCCAACCATCCTGACGTAAGGTATGCATACCCCTGGATAAGGCTAGTCTTTTTATCTGGCCAGAAGGTGTCTTCTTAAGAATCAAATCCCTTATTGCTCCATCTAGTAAAAGTATCTCGTATATCGCAGTTCTTCCAAAGAATCCTGTGAAATTGCAACTTGGGCAACCTTTTCCTCTTGAAATCTTTACTGCGTCAATTGACTTTAACCCCAAGTCCTTGGCGATCATCTCTTTTAACTCTATTGGTGCAGAGGTATCTTCGTACCTACAATCTAAACAAATTAACCTAATTAGACGCTGAGCAATAAATGCCTCTACGCTTGAGGAGACCAAATAAGGTTCTAATCCTATGTCTATCAGACGCGTGATGCCACTAGGAGCATCATTAGTGTGGAGTGTAGAAAATACCAGATGCCCGGTCAAGGCAACCCTGATAGCAATCTCAGCAGTCTCTAAATCCCTTACCTCTCCCACCATAATTATATCCGGGTCATGCCTTAAGATACTGCGTAATCCTCTTGCAAAATCAAGTCCAATCTCAGGCATAACCTGTATTTGAGTAACTCCCGGCAAATCATACTCAATGGGGTCTTCTATGGTGATAATCTTGCGGTCCTTGGTATTGATCCTGGATAGGCAAGCATAAAGCGTAGTGGTCTTACCGCTTCCTGTTGGACCAGTAACAAAGATTATGCCGTGTGGCCTCTGAATCAACTCTTCAAATATCTGCAAATCCCTCTTTGATAGGCCCAACTTCTCTAAGCTAAAGAGCATCTTGGTAGGAAGAATCCTTATTACCACACTCTCGCCATAAGGCGTAGGAATGGTAGATATGCGCAAATCCAGCATCTGGTCCTGCACCTTTACCACAGCGCTTCCGTCTTGAGGAAGCCGACGCTCCACGATATTCAGATTAGACATAATCTTTATACGTGAGATTATGGCACTCAAAAAATTTCTTATCTCAGCAGGCACAGGAGACTCGTAAAGCAAACCATCTATGCGGTAACGTATGCTTAGACCCTGCCTATAGGGTTCAATATGTATATCTGTGGCGCGCTTCCTGTAAGCATCCAGTATTATCTGATTAACCAGTTTTATTACTGAAGCATCCTCAGCCAATCTTTCTATGTCCTCCACCTTCTGACGAGTTGTCTCCAAAGGAGTCTCCATAACCTGTGAGGCAGAAGAAACAATCTTCTCTAATGTATCAGCTGCTAACCCATAATACCTTTTTAAAGCCTCTGAGATGTCATCTTGGCAGGAAAGCGCTATCTCTATATCATAACCCAACTGCGTCCTTATCTCATCTTGAGTCCTCACATCTAAAGGGTAAGATACAGCAATAGTCATCACCCTGTCTTTTATCTGAACAGGTAAAAATTTATAATAGGACGCTATCTTAACCGGAACCTTGTCAATTACTGTTTTATCCACACTGAGCTCTCTTAAATCTAAATAAGCTATCCCTAATCTTTCAGCCAGAATGCGTAGGATATCTTTTTCTTTTAATCTATTGTGCTTCATCAAAACCTGTTGTAGGGTTAGGTCTAATGATTCTGCCTCTTTAAGAAATCTCTCTAATTCTTCTTTGGTAATCAGCTTTTGCTCTATTAGAGCCTCGGAAAGTACTGTGTCTAATTTTCTTGGCATAAGCTAAATCCTATTTGAATAACTTTGTAATGTTACCGCGCAGATACTCTCTATACCTCTGAATTACTTCCTGCATATCCTGGTTAGAAACCAAAACTCGTTTTAATCTTAGGCCTCTTGCCTCCTCCTCTGCCTTTTTAAATGCCCACACATCTAAAGGATTAGTGATAGCCACGGTTACTGTCCAGTTGTCCTTTTTCAGAGGAAAACACTTGTGGTCAAAAATCAAGGAGGCACTAAACTGCCTGGCTAATCCCCAATCAATATACTTATCCTTAAGACTAACAAAAGGAATATCAAACTGTTCAGAGATGGCCTGAAATAATTCCTTTTCTTTAATATAGTTTTTTCTTACGAGTATCTCACCTAAGAATTCCCTTGTCTGTCTCTGCTCCTGTAAAACCTCTTCCAATTGTCTTGATGTAATCAAACCCTTATCTATCAAAATCTTTCCTATCTGCCTCTGTTTATCCTGCAATTTTCTATCCAATTAATATAAGTTAATAACGGTTGTAATCAATGATCGTTTAGGCTATGTTTTATGTCAATGCTCCGATCAAATAAAACTCCTCCTCAGGAATCTTATCTACTCTACCAGCAATAATCTTCTCGCAACCTTCCAATGTTTGCTCTAAACTAACATACTCTCCTTTTTTACCTGTGTAGGCCTCAGCCACAAAGAACGGCTGGGTAAGAAAATTCTGCAGTTTTCTAGCCCGTTCATAGATAATGCGGTCAGCAGAAGACAACTCATCAATGCCCACCACCAGAACAATCCTTCTTAATTCCTCGTACCTCTGAAAGATCCTGATTACCTCCTGGGCAATCTCAAAATGCCTTCTTCCCACAATATCTATATCTAGATTGGCGCAGGATGATAGAAGCGGGTCAATTGCTGGGTAAAGCCCCATCTGTACACGCTCGCGCGAGAGAACCAAAATAGAATCCAAAAAACTAAATATTGCTACTACTGCTGGGTCAGTAAGGTCGTCCGCAGGAACATAAACCGCTTCTATGGAAGTTATAGAACCTCCTCCTTCTAATCTTGGTCTGATTCTTTCATGGAACTGGCTTGTTTCAGAAATTAATGTTGGTTGATAACCTGTTTCTGAAGGAGCACGTCCTAAAAGAGTTGATATCTCTGTTCCTGCCTGTAGATATCTGAAGATATTATCAACAAATAAAAGAACATCTTTGTTTTTTCTTTCCATAGATTCTGCAATAGTGATTCCAGTTAGTGCTGCTCCAAATCTTGCTCCAGGAGGTTCATTCATTTGTCCAAAAACAAGAGCGGTTCTGAAGAGAATATCACTTTGTAAAAGTTCATAATATAATTCATTCCCTTCTCTTGTTCTTTCTCCTACTCCAGCAAATATGCAAGTACCCTGATGTTTTTTTACTATATTGTGGATAATTTCAAGAGTAATAAGTGTTTTTCCTAAACCAGCACCTCCTAAAAGGCCTGTTTTACTTCCTTTTATTAATGGAAATAAAAGATCTATTATTTTAATTCCAGTTTCTAATATTTCTTCTTTCTTTTTTTTATCTTTATCTGTTTTTAATTTTGTTCCTGTTTGTAATTTTTTAGTTGAAAATTTTTCTTTAGAATTTATAGGTCCTTTATTATCAATAGGTTCACCTATTATATTTAAAATTCTTGAATATATTTCATCTCCAGTTGGAACTTCAATTGGATTTCCTGTAGAAAATGCTTCTGCATTTCTCTGTAGGTT
>JAMWDE010000094.1 GCA_023818905.1 Candidatus Omnitrophota bacterium
TCGTATTCTAAAGGTAGAGCGTTGGCATAAAGTTGGCATAAAACTGTAATGGGTGTTTCAAATAATACAAAAATCCTTTCTCCTCATTTTTGTTCTAAGTTCCCACCACAAACCCTGACACAGATACCGCAAATGTACTGGTCAACCAATCTTTGTCTTTGAAATTCCCTTAATTTCTCAAAACATTTAAGATGTTCAAAGTCATTTGGTTCTTCTTTGATCGCTCCTACTGGACATACTGCTATACAACTGTGACAAAAACCACAATCTCTTTTAAGTGGCGCGTCTTCCTTCAAAGGCATATTAGTGAGAATGCTGACTAAACGGAATTGACTGCCAAATCTTGGATTAACCAGAAGATTATTTCGACCTATCCAACCTAGACCTGCCAACATCCCTAACTTTTTATGCGAGAGATGTGCTTTCTGATTCTGCCAATCAATTATCTGAGAAGCGGGTATGGCTAAGGCATCAAAGCCTTTTTTTTGGATAACACCGGATAACCTCAAGGCCATCTGGTCTAAAAGCATATTCACTGTGCGATAATGATGAAAATACAATTTGGTAGGAAATCCCTGTATTTCTTCCAAGATACTCTTAGAAAGTTGCACACCCAAAACTACTGCCTTATCTAATTTCGCTAATACATCACCGGAGAGCGCAAATTCATATTTTATGTTTGTGATATCTGCGACTCCAAACAAATCAGCACCTAACGTATGAGCAGTTTTCTTAACAAATAGGTAATTCTTCTCTCTATACATAAGGGAATGAACTCTATAGGTTATTCTTATTCTTTAATAAATCTGATTTCTCTTTAGATATCTTTTTTAAGTATACCATCAATATAGAAATTGCTGCTGGGGTAACCCCGGAGATACGCGAAGCCTGACCTAAGTTAAGTGGCTTAAATCTACATAATTTTTCTCTTATCTCTTTAGAAAGACTAGTAATAGAAAGGTAATCCAAATCCAAAGGTAATCTTATCTTCTCTAAATCCTGGAAGCGTTGAATCTCATTCAATTGTCTCTGAATAAAACCAGAATATTTTACCTCAATTTCCAGCTCTTGTGCAACATCCTCTGTAATATCCAATGACTTACAAAACCCCTCCAAGTCCTTCCAGCGAATCTGTGGTCTTTTCAAAAGCTCCTCTAAACTTGTGCATCTTCTAATCGGAGAGGTGCTTAACCCTGTTAATGCCTTGTTCAGATTAGGGTCAGGCTTAAGCTTCGTTGACCTAATGTAATACATTGCATTTTTTATCATCCCCTGTTTTTTTTGAGTCTGCTGATATTCTTTTAAAGAAACCAAACCGAGCTCGTATCCAATTTTTCTTAATCTTAGGTCTGCATTATCCTCCCGTAAGATAAGCCGATACTCTACCCGGGAGGTAAACATCCGATATGGCTCATTAGTGCCTTTGGTAGTTAGGTCATCAATCAAAACTCCAATATAGCTTGAGGTGCGGTCTAAGATAAGGGGCGAAACATCTTTAACCCGTAAGCCAGCGTTTATACCAGCAATTAGGCCTTGGGCTGCTGCCTCTTCATATCCAGTGGTACCGTTGATTTGACCTGCCATAAATAGATTACGAATTAGTTTTGTCTCTAAAGTTGGGTAAATCTGGGTTGGTTCAACTACAGTATGCTCTATCCCGTAACCAAAACGAATAATCCTGGCTTCCTCTAGACCTTCAATAGAATGGACTAACCTAAGTTGAACATCCTCTGGTAGACTTGTTGCTAGACCATTGGGATAGATCTCGTCTACATCATATCCTTCTGGCTCAAGAAATATCTGATGCCTCGGTTTGTCTTTAAATTTTACAATCTTATCCTCTATGGAAGGACAATACCGTACGCCTGTTGCCTTGATTATTCCAGTATAGAGAGGCGAACGGTCTAAATTATCTAAAATAATCTTATGGGTACTCTGATTGGTATAAGTAATGTAACAGGGAATCTGTTTTTGTGTCAGTTTCAAAGTAGAAAACGAAAATGGCTGAGGGGGATTATCTCCTTCTTGGATTTTTAATTTAGAAAAATCTATGGTCTTTTTATCTAAACGTGGACAGGTGCCGGTCTTAAACCTGAGTAACTTAAATCCCAGCTCTTTTAGATTGTTGGCCAAATCTATACTTGCAGGCTCATTTATGCGACCACCGCTAAAATGCTCTAAGCCAAGATGTATAAGGCCATCTAAAAAAGTGCCCGGACTGAGCACTACGCATCTGGCTGAGATTATCTGCCCATTATCAATCTCTATTGCTACTATCTGGTTATTCTCTACAATCAAACGACTCACCTGGGCTTCTTTAACTTGAAGACCCTTCTGAGAAAAGATAATCTCAGACATATATTTTTTATAGAGATTACGGTCTATCTGGGCA
The DNA here is from genome assembly GCA_023818905.1 of Candidatus Omnitrophota bacterium. GTDB lineage: Bacteria > Omnitrophota > Gorgyraeia > Gygaellales > Profunditerraquicolaceae > JAMWDE01. The sequence goes on from JAMWDE010000094.1 coordinate 2,393, forward strand.
CGGGAGGACTGCACTGCTTTACCTTTGGAGGCATTCAAGATACGAAACTGGATGCCGCAGGCATCTGCTGCCTTGGCCATCTGGCCACCTAAGGCATCTATTTCTTTAACCAACTGACCTTTACCCACTCCCCCGATAGCAGGATTACAACTCATTGCTCCTATGGTATCTCTGCTTAAGGTAACCAGCAGAGTATTTACTCCCATACGGCTAGCTGCTAAGGCTGCCTCTATACCGGCATGACCTGCACCGACGATAATAACATCGTAATCAGGCATCTGTGTTATAAGGTGAGTAAATAAATAACTCTTTGTGATGATTATTATATTATTCTTTGGCAGATTTTACAAGGAGAGACATAATCTGGCGACCTTCAATCTCACCTAATGAGCCTAATTTAGCAGCTTTCTCAGAGAAACTTAAGGAGCCATCTGGTTTTATATTACCACCACAGAGCAAAATTGGCACAGGGTCTTGAGAATGGGCTTTTATGGCACAAACAGTAGAATGGTCACTGGTTACCGTCAAAACTACCTCTTTCATATCTAACTGCGACAGAAGATTAGCAAAGAAGAATCTATCGATCAACTCAATGATTTCCTTTTTCTTTTGAAAATCTCCGTCGTGAGCTGGCTCATCCGGACCCTTGATATGCACGTATACCCCATCGTACTTCTTGATGGACTCAAGTGCAATCTTTGCCCAAACAGGATAATCTACATCCAGATGTCCAGTAGAAGAAGGCACATCAATCATTGTCATCCCCGTCAAAAGCGCAATACCCCGCTCTACCGGCATCTGCACAAATGAACCGAATCTTATGTTATACAGTCCCTCTATGGAGGGAAACTTTGGCAGGTGATTTCCAGCATCCCTAGATAATATTATATTTGCGCTAAGTTTATTTTCTGCAGTTCTCTTTTTATTTATCAAAGAATCCTCTAAGACCCGATGTGATTTTAGAGTAAACTCATTAAGAAGGCAAGCTGCCTCTTTTGCCTCAACAGAATCTTCATAGCCGGGCATAGGTATAGATTCTGCTAACTTATTTTCAAATTTCTCCTTGGCCACTCCAAATACACCCTGCCTATCATAAGCAGGGTCAGTGTTGGTTATCCAGGCAGATAATTTTGAGCGCATCCCCCTTATAACCAAAACTCCCCGATGGCCGATAGTGTTTTTAAATTCAAAGGTAGCCCCGGATAGGGTAACCTTGGAATTTATCTCCTTGGCTAAAGTGGTAGCCTCCTCAGTAGTCAAGTTTCTCCCTACTCTACGGTCTTTAATGGTTTTTCCATCCGCCTCCACTGTGGCAAAATTCACGCGCAAAGCCAAATCTCCATCATTCACCATCAAGCCTTCAGCGAATGCCTCCAACGGACCTCTTCCTGTATAATACATATGCGCATCATAACCTAACAAGGAGATCACTGCGATATCTGATTCAGGCGCTATGCCCTTTGCTACCGGATAAACCAAACCTGTCCTTCCGATTTGGGCGAGTCTATCCATATGAGGGGTTATAGCTGATTCTAAAGGAGTCTTGTTATTTAGTTGGGGTATTGGCAAATCTCCCAATCCATCTAAAATTATATAGAGAATTTTTTTCATCAGTCTATGACTCCTTTCGTTATTATCATTAATTGCGGTTTGTTCAGTTCGTTAAAGATCAACAATATCTTCCTAATTTATTAATTGCTTTACCATAAAGGATAATTCTTTTTTATTTATATTTTTGTTAATAAATCAAATTCTTACTTAACTAGATATAACGAAAATAACGCTCTAACACTTTGAATAACCACAGACATAACATTTCTGACAACCTTCCTCATGATGGAGAGCTCCGCCGCAGTCAGGACAGACTCCTACAATCTCTCCATGGAAATTAGAACCTATCCCCTCATCTTCGTGAGAGTGCTTCATTGCTACTTTGGGAGTCTCTACCTTATTAAGCTCCGTTCCATTAGTAAGCCTTTTTTCAATTACCCTGGCAATGGCATCCGCACAAGAGAAAATCCTCTGGCCTTTCTCCCAAGAAGGAGAAGGGCATCTGATATTACGCAGTTGTTCCACAATTGCCTTGACTTCTATCCCTGAACGAAAAGCCAAAGACACAAGTCTACCAATCGCCTCAAGTTGACTGGCTGCACAACCTCCTGCCTTTCCCATCTGAGTAAATAACTCAAAAGGACGACCTTCCTCATCCACGTTTATGGCCACATAAAGATTCCCACAACCCGTAGATACTTTGGTGGTGGTG
>JAMWDE010000095.1 GCA_023818905.1 Candidatus Omnitrophota bacterium
ACATACCCCTCCTTCTCAGAAAGTCTCTAAGGCAAAATTTGAAAGATACACGGTTCAGCCACAAGATACATTACAGAAGATATCACAGAAATTTTATGGAACAACCAAAAAATGGAACAAGATCTATGAGGCGAATAAAGATACTTTAAAAAGCCCTGATAAAATTTATCCTGGGCAAATCTTAGAGATTCCTTTAGAAGAGTCAAGCATGCAACAGTTCAAAGAAAATATTAAGTGATAGCAATAAATATAGAGCCATAACCAAACCCAAATAGATGGAGAAGATAATAAAGATAGACTTTCCCCACAAATTACAGGCGCTCTTTGGGACTTACGATGAGAACATTAAAAGCATAGAGAGAGAATTTAAGGTAAAGATAACTTTACGTCAAGATCACCTTAGACTAAAAGGTACAGCCAGCAATATCAATAAGGCTTCTAGGCTAATTGAGTATCTGTTAGATAATCTGTGTTTTGAAAATTCAACTATAAACCGGAAAGATATCCACCTTATCATAAATAATTTTAAAGATAAAAAATTAAATAAACTTAATATACAAGATATATCTATCACTACACATGTATCAAAAACAAAGACCATTGGTCCAAAAACAAAAGGTCAACGTGAATATGTTGAGGCAATCAAAAATTACGATGTTGTATTCAGCATTGGCCCTGCAGGTACAGGTAAGACATATTTAGCTATGGCATGTGCAGTTGAGGCCCTAAACAGTCATAAGGTACGTAGGATTATCCTCACGCGTCCAGCTATTGAGGCAGGTGAGTCTTTAGGGTTTTTGCCTGGAGATATGTACGAGAAGATATCGCCCTATTTAAGACCATTGTATGATGCTCTTTATGATATGCTAGAGGCTGACACGATTGAGAAGTATCTTGAGACAGGCATTATCGAGGTGGCACCATTAGCATATATGAGAGGTAGAACACTTAACGATGCCTTTATTATTCTGGATGAAGCTCAGAATTGTACTGCTGAACAGATGAAGATGTTTCTTACGCGCTTGGGCTTTGATTCCAAGGCAGTTATTACTGGAGATATAACCCAGAGTGATTTACCTGAAGGTAAACCCTTAGGCCTACTGCAAGCACAGGAAATCCTTAAAGATATAGAAGGGATAAAATTTATTTATCTTAGTGGCTCAGATGTAGTAAGACACGCACTTGTTCAAAAGATCATTGAAGCATATGAAAAGTCTAGCCATCGCTGATAGAATGAAATTTATATTATTTTCACTATTAAGCTTCATGGTTGGAAAAATTTTAGATATTAACTTAATTGTGGTCATATCTTTAATTTTGCTATTCAGTTATCTTAAACTCTTTAATCAAAAACACAACATCAAAACTTACAGCCTCTTACATCCTACGTTTCTTTTCGTAATATCTTTTGTTATAAGCTACGTCGTGATTAAACATAGATGGTCCATGTTCTACGTCCCTTTCTGTGCCTTATCTATGTTATCCATTATTTTGTTTAACGAACTGAATATCTCTCTTCTGCTTACTTTAGCCTTGGCATTGTCTGTTGCCGCAGTTGCTAATGGTGACTTTTATATAGGCCTATTTTTTCTTGTAAATGGGATACTGTCTGTTATCCTTACACAAGGTGTACGTAAACGCATAGCGATTATTCGCGCTGGATTCATAATTGGAATTATACAGACAATAATTTTAATCTTAGGAAGGGGTGTTTTTGCAAAAGAATTTATTGGCAAATTCCTATTTAGTGTATACATTTTGCCTTTTATCAACGGTATTGGCTCAAGCATTGTTGTGGTAGGGGTTTTACCTATCTTTGAATACCTTTTTAGAAAAGTAACAAACATAAGTCTACTGGAGTTAGCAGATTTTAACCATCCACTTCTACAACGTTTGGTATTAGAAGCGCCAGGTACCTATCATCATAGTCTTGTGGTAGGTAACCTCTCTGAGGCTGCCTGTAATGCTATAGGTGCACATGCACTTTTAGCCAGAATTGGCGCATACTATCATGACATAGGGAAACTTTCCAAGCCGGAATATTTTAGCGAAAATCAGACCTTAGAGGAAAATAAACATGATAGTCTTTCTCCGTCGATGAGCAAGATGATTATTATGAACCATGTAAGAGATGGTGTAGACCTAGCTAAGAAATACAGGCTCAATACAGGACTGATTGATTTTATTACTCAACACCATGGCACAAGTCTTGTTTACTATTTTTACCTCAGGGCTTTGGAGAACTTAGAGGAAGACCAGAGGATAAAAGAGGAAGGTTTTAGATATCCTGGACCTAAACCCAATACGAGAGAGACTGCCGTTGTGTTATTAGCTGATTCTGTAGAGGCTGCTGTCCGTGCACTAAAAGACCCTACCCCTGCAAGGATATCAGAGGTTGTACACAAAGTTATAAATAATAAATTTATTGATGGTCAACTTGATGAATGCGACCTGACATTAAAGGATTTAGAGAAAATATCAGAAGTCTTTACCCGTATATTAAGTGGGATATACCACAGTCGCGTTGCCTATCCTGAAAACTACAAACAGGCCCTTAGATAATCCTTACACTATACTTGTTAGGTTAAGAATTGAAGATAAGTATAAGAAATCTCCAAAATAAGATTTACATTAAACCTCCTACTATACACAGGATAAAAATGGTTATTATTAAGATTCTGTCTTCAAAATTATATAAAAAAGACGCAGAGGTAAACGTCTATCTTGTGGACGATAGAGAAATAGAGAGGATAAATGCTAAATACAGGGGCAGAAAATATCCTACAGACGTTATAGCATTTGACCTTAGTTGTAGATATAGAAATCGCAGTATATTTTTGGCAGATATAATAGTATCTACCGATAGGGCCGTCTCCAATGCTTCGCTTTACAAGACCTCACCATTGTATGAAATGTATATGTATATTGCTCATGGGTTATTACATATTTTGGGTTATAAAGACCATACCGAAAATCAGAGATGTATTATGTATAGAAAGACTATCCATATCCTTAGGTCTTTAGATATTAAAGCAAGCTGACTTAGGTTAAAGAGATGTCTATTCATAAAACCGAAGCAATAGTATTAAACCGTTACGATTCCGGTGAGACTTCCATCATCGCCAATCTCTATACAAAAGATTTTGGCAAAATAGGGGGGATACTGAAAGGTATAAGGCAGGACCCTCTAAGATTTGCCAGTAGATTGGATTTATTTTCGCACAATGAAATTGTATTCTATAAAAAGAGGAGTTCGGCATTGCATCTAATCTCTCAGTGTGATTTAAAAAATAATTTTGACAGGATAAGGCTAGATTTAAATAAGGTCAGCACTGCGCATCTAATGATAGAACTGCTGAATATGATTATGTCCCAAGAGGATAAGAACGAGGAGGTATTTAATTTGATACTGGATGCACTTTTGGAGTTAGATAAAGGCAACGATGCAGATAAGATTGCTACTATATTTAAGATCAAGTTGTTAGGTCTGTCTGGTTTTAGGCCACACTTTGAGTCTTGTGTGTCTTGTGGTTCAAAACTTGATGCACAAGCAAAGTTTAGTTTGATGTTAGGTGGGCTACTCTGTCAGAGATGCCATAAAAGAGACATTAAGGCGCGGCCAATCTTTAGAGGTACTATTGCATCTATCTTACATATACAAAAAAATATCTTTAGAGATAATCTTACCTTGGGTATGAATCCTTTAATAAAGAAGGAGTTGTGTATGATATTGAATGCATTTATAAATAATCATCTTGGCAAGGAACTGAAAGTGCAAAGGTTTATTGATAAAGTAGGTAATACAGCGATGAGGTGATAGAGATGAAGATAGTTATTGTTGGTCCAGGAGCAATGGGTTGTCTTTTTGCTGGGTTTTTATCTAAGACACAACAGGATATTTGGCTTTTAGACAAGAATAGGGAGCGGGCAGAAAAACTGAATCAAGAAGGTATTGTTGTAGAAGGAATTTCAGGAGATTGGCGTGCAAAAGTTAAGGCAACACATATTCCTGAGGAGATTGGCCCTGTTGATTTAATCATTGTTTGTGTAAAATCATATGATACAAAAGAAGCAATTTTAAGGGCAAAGATTTTGGTTCAGGAGAATACCAGCGTTCTTACGCTTCAGAACGGTATTGGTAATATTGAGATTATTGGAGAGATAGTAGGTCAAGAAAGGGTGATCGGAGGCGTGACTAATCAAGGGGCAACCTTGCTTGATACAGGCCATATACGACATGCGGGCAGAGGAGATACGGTTATTGGGCGTGTAGACGGTAAGATCACAGTGGGATTGCGTTCCATACGTGAAATCTTTAATAAGGCAGGCATTGAAACGAGGATATCTCGGGATATCAGAGGATTGCTTTGGTCAAAACTGATAATCAATGTAGGTATCAATGCCCTTACGGCCATAACGCGTCTCAATAATGGAAGGTTGATAGAATTAGAGGGAACGCGCAAGATTCTCAGGGAGGCAGTCACAGAGGCTATCCGTGTAGCCAAAAGAAAAAAAATCAAGTTTTAATAAAATGTTAGCAAAATTTTTAGTATATTTTCCGACTTCGCATATAAATTAAAATTCTAAAAACAGAGGACAATTCTGAAATAACTTTAGAAAAGAAAGGTAAATGAAGATCGGGTAAAATACTT
>JAMWDE010000096.1 GCA_023818905.1 Candidatus Omnitrophota bacterium
TGAGGTTTAATCTTTGTCCCTGAAGGGATCTTTGCCGGCCAACCAGGTATGAGTTCTCCATCTAAAGAATAAACCTCTAACGCAAAATCGCTTAAATCAAACTCTTGAGAGGAGAGATTGAGTATCTCAATAAATTCTGCATCTGGTTGTTGAAGTATCTTTATACCCCTAAAGGTAGTTGTATTTAAAGAGTGGTTTTTAACTTCTACTGTCAATGAACCCTGAGTATTCACAGAAAAAGGAAAATACTGGCCATCGTAGAGTGTAGTGGTAGAACCTTTACCGTTGATATAAACCTCTCCTACCATACCACCAGGCTGTTCAGCCAGGACCACTACATAGTAATCTCCTGGCCTTATACCTCTGTAGGTGTAACTGAAACTTTGTCCAGGCAGAATATTCTGTGCAACAATCAACAATTCCTGAGCTGGCCTTACCATCAGTTCATTAATAACCAATGCCTCTGTGCCAGTAATTATCTTTCTGTTTAGGCCTCTTTTAGGTGCTACAGATACAAGCTCTACATAGGAAAAACGACTAGTTTGGTTTGGGACAGGACTGATACTAACGGAGAAACTGCCGTTTTGGACCCTGACCTTTTCTTTAATCGCCTGACCAGAAAAAATGACCTGTTGATTAATCTGACCTACTATGTCTGTATCTTGATTTCCATAAAAGAAACAAAAGTAATCACCGTCCTCTATAGACAAATTAGACCAAACAAAAGTAGCAGCTCTACCTTGGGCTTGCGCTGTAGCCTCATAGTATGTGCCGCGATTAACCCAATCTCCAGGTTCAGAAATACCCATGGGCCTTAAACTTCCTAACCCATATTGGTAAAATACAGTCTGGGCTAAATCATTATCTACGGCATCTTTTAAATTCGCCGCTTTCTGATAGGCATCACTTATCCCGCGCGCTAAAAATGAGTCTAAAATAATCTGACTAGAAACGCTATTTAAGTAGGCTCGCCTTTTTTTCTCTAAATCTAGTTGGGCTTCTTGCGAATATACACTCACAAAATCCTTTATCTTCCTAAACTCTTCTTGGGATAATATGGAACCCAATTGCTCTACGGCTTTTAAAGGGCGGCTGGCTACCACACTATCTGCTTTAGAACTATCTATACCCAATTGAGAAAAAAGCCGCATCAAACTTTGGACCTCGCAAGTGTTAAGATTTATCTTGGCTGCCTCATCAACTATCCTTACACCAAAACGTCCAAAGGTACTACCCTGCTCATCCAAAACCTCCAGCCAACGACTCTCTGGTTGTGTATCGCCATCCAGGTCTATGTCCTTGCCTACAAAATGTCTAAAACTAATATCCTCAAGAGAATCTATGAGATTGTCCTGTTTATCTAATTCCAAAATCCTCTGGGCATAAACCACACCCCCCTCTGCAATGTAGCGTGCCCTTAAACTATCTAAATATCGGATGCTAGCATTTCTCTCTGCTTGAGAGAATACAAAAAAGGCTATCCCTGTAACAAAAAGCATTGTCAGAACCGTCACCACTACTATTAACACTTGACCTTCTTTGTTATCAAATAAGATTTTCATCCTCTAAGGAAGATAGGTAATAAATTTTTGAGAATGTATCCTACCCTGAAAGTTAAACTCTATCTCTAATACTACACTCGTTACCTCAACAACTTCAGATACTCTAAGAGAGCGACTGGAAACCCTCCAGGTTAAATCTCCTTCTCTTCCGCTCATCTGGCCTTGTAGAGGCAAACCTTGAGTCTTAAATTCCTCTAATTTTTTGTGGGCCAGTAACGAGACTTCACCGAGTCTACGGCTGTAAGTCAGAGACTGAAATCCTAAAGGGAAAAGATTAAATACCGCTGCTATCCCCAAACCCAAAATCAAAAGGGAGATAAGTATTTCGGTTAAAGTAAATCCTTTTTTTTTCATTACTATTTTGGTTTGATTTTTATTGCACCTAAGATGAAGACAATATCCTATCATCAGTGGTATCTAGGAGGCAGCCTATTTCTAAATAATTATTTCACCAAACCACTTATAGTAAAAATAGGGAAGAACAATGACACTACAATAAAACCTACGACTACACCCATAACCACAATCAGAAGTGGTTCAAGAAGGGAAAGTAGTCCTGTAACTGTAAAGGATACCTCTTCTTCGTAATCCTCTGCCATATCCAAAAATAATTCCGCAATCCTACCGCTCTCTTCAGCCACCTGAATCATCCTCACCAAGCTTAAAGGAAAAATATTTGTCTCCTCCATAGCCAAAGATAAACTCTTACCTTGTTCTACCTTATAGAGTATCTCATCTATCGCTTCAGTCATTAGAACCGAAGTGCTAGTTTCCTTTAGTACATCTAGACCTTTAACTAAAGTGACGCCCGAGGCAAGCATTGTACCCAAGGTACGACAGAAACGGGCTAAGTCTATGGTTTTAACTATCCTCCCAAAGAGAGGCAGATGCCAAACAAACATGTTACCTAATCGTTTGCCGAGTTTGGTCCTACGAACTAAAAGTATTACTATAGCAACTAAACTTATACCCAAAAGTAAACATAACCAACCCCAACGCAAGATAAATCTACTCAATCCGATAAGTAATAGGGTAGCGGTGGGAAGACTTCCTCCCAAGTCTTCAAATATGCGCATAAAAACCGGTAAAACAAAAATAAGCAGAACTAAAAGTATTGCTACTGCAATTATCAACACAAAGGCAGGATACATAAAAGCTGTCTGCACCTGTCGGGCAATCCGGCGCTGCTGAAGGAGGTGTTGCACCAACTCCCTCAATATATCCACCATATTACCACTTACCTCTGCAGCTTTAATCATATTAATATAGAATAAAGAAAATCTCCTTCTTAAAGAACTTAAGCTCTCAGAGAAACTCTTTCCTTCCTGTACCTGCTGAATCACTAAGTCAATATCATCTTTGAACTTGCCTGTAGGTAATTGTACACAGACAATCTGCAAGGCCTTCAAGAGCGGAAGACCTGCCTTCATCAAGGTATACAATTGGCGGGTAAAATCAACTATCATACTTATTTACTTATTTAAATTTTGGCTTTTAACTTTTAAAAAATACAAAAATAAAAAACCGCCTTATCGTATAAGACGGCTTTTATATATCCTTAAAGTCATAAATTTAAGGCGTCTATCCTAAGCAAGGTTTTCTACCTTTATTAGCCCTTTTTGAACGCCAGTTAAGTTTACCTCTACGTTTACGTTTTCCCATATTTTATTAGTATTTATAATAACTTTGGGGGATTACCTGTGAGATATAACGCACTGCCTCAATTATACAGATACGTATCGCCTTCTCCATAGGGGTATTGGCATAAGCAGAAAGTCCACCACCCAAAGCCCAACCACCAAAAAATCCGGTCATAAAACCACCCGCAATATCTGAAGCTTGTCCTTGCACACGAGTAGCAGCCAGAACCTCTGAGGTAGAGGCATCTACCACGCGTATATCCAAAGCCATATGTGCCTTGTTTAAGGCAGCTCCTAATAGCCCGCCTAATATTCCACTTCCCACACCTCCACCTCCACCGATACCTGCAGCTCCACCCGATGCCTGTGGCTCAAACTCAGTTACTGCAGCAGTGATAATCAGATCTGCAGTTTTAATTTTTCCTCTCTGCGGACCACTTCCTGGCTGAGCAGCTCCAGAGGCAGAAAGCTCTTGCTCCTGCATTACTGCACTTAATACCTGACGTTCTACTACACTGAAACGGTTACTATTGATAAGTGCAGTTACCAGCATTTCGCGCAAGCCTGAACCAATCTCAAATGTCGCTTTAGCTGCCTTAACATCAAAATCAGCCACAGCAATCCTTGCCTTTGGACCAGAATAGGGTGGTAAAGGTGAGACACCTGCAGTGGTATCCACCTGGGCTGTGGGTTGAGTAAGTGTAGCGCATCCGTATAAACTTATTATCCCCAAACTCAAACTTAAGAATCCTAATATCCTCTTCATAATTAACTACTACCTCCCTTCTTTTTCTTTATTCAATGCTTCAATTATCTTTTGGGCTAAATCCTCTGCGGCATTTACCAAAGCCTCTCTTCCACCACTGACTACATCCATATGTGCGGAATTCCCAACAGCATCAAGATAGGCGACTACCTTGGCATCTTTAACGCGGATGAGTTTTATAGATATATTAGCAAAACAGGAGCGCATATTTGATTGAGGAACCCTTGCACCTGCAGAGGCAATTGCTTTACCTAAAACTACATAATCGGCTTTGGAGAGATTAGCCAATCTTATGGATTTTGGTTCAGTGATATTTACTAACCGGAATGCCCTATCTTTCCTGATTATTTTTTCTAAACTTGTAGGCTCAATTACCTCGTAACCTTCCTGGATAAGTCTACTGGCAAGTCTTGCCTCAGTAGTAGAGAGGTCTATCTCACTTGCCCACCAGGCACGCTGCGGACCTTCGATATTCTGCTCTGAGACAAGCAAAATAATCCTAGTCCTTTTCTCTAAGGCAAAAGATACGCTTAGAGAAATAAAAAGGATGATTATGCTTGCTATAAAAATCTTATTTCTCATCGATCTCCTTTGGTTTTTAATATATAATAAATATCAGATATGTCAAGCAAAAAACACCGCCGCTTATACCTTTATAACACGAGAGAACCCTAAAAT
>JAMWDE010000097.1 GCA_023818905.1 Candidatus Omnitrophota bacterium
GTTGCAATATTTTGCGCTCAGAGTTAATGAGAAGTGGCTCCAGAATATTCTTTTTAAATGCCAGTCTAACATATGAACCGCAACGGAAGGGATAATACATATATTATTAAAAATATGCTAGCGTTATCGTTTTTACCGATACGTGTAATATTATTCCCTTGACTTTTAATGTTTACACAGTTAACATTTTAGTATGGGGTTTTTAAAATGTCAATACTGGAAAGATCAACCAGAGGCAAAAATACTTTTTGATATAATCTATAGACGACAACCTTATTCTCAATTTACCTCCCTTAATATTGACGTACTGGTTAAACTTACAAAGTTCCATGGTTTAATACCATTTATTTTCTATAAATTAAAAGAAAGTAATAATGATATTATTTTTAATAATATTTATTTGGACTTTAAAAATCCTTACTATTGGAGCCTGATAAGAAACTTAAGATTTTGGAAGGAATTTTTAATTATCAAGGATGCCTTTTACCAAAGAAACATTGCTATGGTTCCCCTAAAGGGTATGGATATACTGGTAAGGTTTTACCCTTACTTTGATATGCGCAGTATGTGTGATATTGATATCTTAATCAAAGAGGATGAGTTTCAACAGGCAGAAAGAATACTGAGTGAATTGGGCTATCAAAAAAGACTCTCTGGGCTCAAAGAAGAATACTGGCGCAATAAACAGTGCCATATTGCTTTCTTTAAAGGGCCAATTACAGTAGAACTGCATTTTAATTTGGATTTTAAACGAAAGTATACTAGAAGAACTCTTCTGCCGTATCTTTGGCAAAGAACGCAAGTGTATCAAGTGTATAATGTGCAGAATCAGAAGATAAGACTCTTATCCAGTGAGGATGCAGTTTTTTGCTTTGCCTTACACTTAAGACGTTTCGGAAATATCCTTTCTTTAAAACAGGTTCTGGATGTAGCACGGATAATAAAAGAAACCCCAAATTTTGATTGGGATTATATGTTAAAAGAAGCCCAACAGAATCGGATAAACGCCACTTTATATTTTATCTTAATGCAGGTTGCCCTATTCACTGAGACAGAGATTCCGAGATTTATTTTTCAAAAGTTAAAATTAGCTTGTTGGCAGAAAAATCTGATTAAGAAATTTCTCTTAAGATATACCTTTGCAAATAAAATTCCCTTAAAACAGATTTACCTTAGAGCACATTTTTTACTCTACGATAATCTCCTTGAGTCTATCTATTATCTCTTAAACATCCCCTATGAGCAATTCTGTAAATTCTATGGTCTTAAGTTCTACAGTCTTCAGGCAGATTTCTTGTATGCCATCCGCTTCCTTTATCTTCCTTTTAAGCAGGTTATAGGTTTGCTTAAAGACCACAATAAAAATTAGAGACTATTCTAGGAAATTAGGTATAATTATTAGGTAGTCATTTTGATTTACAATGCAAAGGGAATATGATTAAAACTATTCTTCTCTGTCTAATAGGAATAATTTTTATCTATTCTATCTGCTTTAGTTGGAATCTTTTGGAGAATGAGAATTACGCTCTGAATATGGAGACCTACCTTAGGTTTGATATGGTTAACTTTAAAAATGTGGTTGACTTGGATAGCAGCAAAAAAGATGATACTAGCAGTTATTTGGGATTAGATTATAGTTTAGGTTTCATTTCTGAATTTAAGGATACAAATGCCACCCTCTATCTAAAGTTAGAAAGGAATGGTCCTTTTGATTATGATGCGCCCTTGTTTGTACACAATACCTTGATGACTTCTGATGGCGTTACTGAACCTTATCGCAACGATGAGCTTTTACCCCAATTAGAGGAATTTTGGTTAGATTTTCCCTTATTTAGTAATTTTAGATTCAAGTGCGGACTTTATACCTATGAGGTAGGCAATGGTTTTAGTCTGAATGGTAGTTATGAAAATTACGGTTTTACATTTTATCATCCAAAAGAAAATGTAACGTGGCGCTTATATTACTGTCGCCCTGATTTGGTCTATAAGAATCCCTTGGGTCCTCATCTAAGTCAGGAGGAAGTACACCAGATAGGATACAATCACAATGCTGCTAATTTTTTTGCAGGAGATATAAAATTTGATAACCAGAACGGTTGGTTTAATTCCTATATTGGGGTACTGGTGGATTATACCTCTTCTAATAAAAGAGATAATATTTTTTCTGCACCTATAAAAAGAGAAATCTTGGGCACCGCAGGTCTTGCCTGGAATATAAATAGAGAAAGGCTATCTTTCACCTTTGAGGCAGCGCATAATTTTGGCAAGGCAGAGACTGCAAGCCCAGAATACGAAGACATCTACCATACAGGTTACCTTTTCTTCGTTGATATAGATTATAATTTAGATGTGATTACCCCTTCTTTGCAATTGCTGGTCTGTTCAGGCAACAAAGTTACTCCCCAGATGGCAGAGCAAGGATTGGATAGACTTATCAGCGGTAGAAACCGCGCCTTTAGTTGTTATTCTCCTTTTAATTTAAACTTAGGGGATTCTATCAGCGCTGCTAATGTGGACTCCAGGCCTATTGTGGCGATGGGGACAGGCTACGGCATAAATTATGGCCTACCCAGACCAGGGACATTTTCTGCTTCGGATTTTGATAATCTGATAATGCCTTCCCTTAGTTTTAATTTTAAGCCCACAGATAGGCTCTGTTTGAGTCTTTGTGGTTATTATCTGTGGTGTTTTGAAAGGCCCGTAGGTACACTTAATGGTCAAGGTAAATATTTCTCTAGAGATTTAGGTTACGAGGTTGACCTTTTTATTGATTACCAGCTTAATCCAAACATATTAGTTAGTTTCCTGGGGGGTAGCTTCTTTCCAGGCAGATACTATAAGGCACAACGTGATGATAATACCGGAAGTCTTTTCAGTCCATTTGTGCGCGGTGACGGTAAGGCAGATTCTGCTTATCAGATTGAATTAGCAATAGAGTTTAAATTCTAGGTCCTGGATTCTACTTCGTAGGCAAAAGACAAGTTTACTTCGATTAATAGATAGATAAAGGGCTCAAAAAAGGAGATGGTACCATGGTAACTATTGAAGATTTTAGAAAAATAGAGTTAAAAGTAGCTGAGATAAAAGAGGTAAAAGACCATCCTAATGCGGATAAGCTTTATGTAATTACTATTGATTTGGGTAATAAAACAAAACAGATTGTGGCAGGAATAAAGGCTTCCTATAAGAAAGAAGACCTAATCGGAAAATATATAGTAGTGGTGGATAACTTAGAGCCGGTAGTTTTACGGGGGGTGGAGAGTCAGGCTATGCTTTTGGCAGCTCAAGATGCGCAAGGCATCTGTATTATTTCTCCTGAGAGAAAGGTTAGTTTGGGAAGTGTAGTGAAATAATAGGGTAATCCGTAGAAAGTAAGTCCTGTTAACTTTACACTTTGGGTTCAACCTGATATGTCAAGTTAGATAAAACAGAATTTGGATGATAAGATTGGAGCAATTTGTAGAAAGCAAATTTTGTCTGAAAGGATGCACCTATTGTTGTAGGTACAACTGTCAGGATAGCATCTGGGCACCATATATTACAGAGGAAGAGATAAAATTTTTTTTAAAAAATGATATCCCTATCTTTGAATTCATTGATGTTAATAAAAGGATTCATCCGGTATACCCACCCTTAGCCGAAATGCATAGACTAAACCAGAAGGAAAGGATAAGGTTTATCTGCCCATTCTTAGATTTAGCAAAGAATGCCTGTAAGATATATCCCTTTAGGCCATTTGAGTGCAGACTCTATCCTTTTCTGATAAACCGTCGGAAAAATAAAGTTTTTTTGGCTGTAGATTTAAACTGTCCTTTTGTCCAGCAGAATCGGAGTTCCCCAAGATTTAAGGATTATATAAATTATTTAAATGACTTCTTTAGCCGGTCTCGCTATTTAAAAACCCTAAAAGATAATTTACAGCTCATACATAATTATAAAGGACCAGAGGATATTGTAGAATTAAAGATAGATTGAGATGAAACTTAAGAGTTTGACACTAAAACACAGGCCCATATTTGATAGATTCTTAAAATTCAGACCCCATAGGTTAGCGGTTTATGCCTTCGAGAATATCTATATCTGGAGGGGTATTTTTGAAATATACTGGCTACTTATCAAGGGCCATCTGTGCATATTCTTTAGGGATAAAATGGGTTGGTTTTTGTATCTGCCTCCTTTAGCAAAAAAACTAGCCCCAGAAGCAGTATTTTGTGCCTGGGAGATGATGGAGGAGCTCAACAGAGATAATTCTGTATCGCGTATAGAAAATATCGAAGAAGACGATTTGGCTTTTTTTAAAGATTTAGGCTTTATCGTCAAGTCAAAATCCTATGATTACCTCTGTAGCACCCAAGAGATTGTAGAGTTGAAAGGTAACAGATTCAAATCCAAACGCAGTTGCTTTAATTACTTTGTAAAGAATTATTCATATGAGTATATCCCTTTCTCTTTAAAATATAGAAAAGATTGCTTGGAGTTATATAGGTTTTGGATGCAACAGCGTAAACTAAAAAACAAAGATAGGATATACTGTGGAATGCTTGAGGATAGCTTCAGTTCTCTTAAGGTGTTGTTAGATAACTATATGGATTTAAAGTGTACTGGTAGATTGGTGAGGATAGATCGTAA
>JAMWDE010000001.1 GCA_023818905.1 Candidatus Omnitrophota bacterium
ATATCTAAAAGTAGTTCAACATATTGAGCATTCACATTTATTATACGGCTATTATTACCAAAGAAAGAAATACCAAAGATAAAACTCTCCAAAGACTCCTCCTCTCTAAGCTCGTGGTTTAATCCCCTTTTATTGATGATCACTATCTTCCCTATCCCTAATCCTGGATGACGGACAAACATCCCTTCTGTAATCACAAATTTTATATCTGTCCCAAATAGATTTAAGCGGCCGCTGCAGAAGACCTTGTCCCCACCAGCCACGAAGAGGTTGACAAGGCCAGTTTTATTTTTCCACAGCGGCCGTGATTGATCATTTCTGTCTCTACCTATAGGCGAACTAGCAACTCCCCGTCTAAACGGTTTCTCCATTTCTCTGCGCTCAACCAAGATATGTTTAATCTGTGCGACTAAAATCTTAGCTATTCTTTCAGCCTGGGAAATCGTCTGAGGAGATTTAAGAAAAATCTGCAATGCCTTAATCTTTCCCAGAATAGTCTTTTCTGAGACAGCTAAGCTTCCTTCTATATGGCTAAAATATCTCTCTTCTATATCTCTGATGGTCTCTTCTAGTTGGGTGATATCCTGACGGCCCTTTTTAGTAAAAAGTCTAATTGCATTCTCCACTTTCTCTCTTATATGAGACAGAACTTCATCAGGCATCTCTGCATAGCCAGTTAAATCGGGATTTAAGAAAAGCCAGAGTGCCTGCTCTATCTTTAATCTATCCTCCTCTGATAAAGGATAGGTGTAAAGGCCGGTCCCTTTAACTTCTCCATAAATATCTGCAATTAAGGCTTCAAGGATTTTTCTTCTTTCTTTTTGGTCAAGTACATAGAGATAGGCCTTACCTTGTTTAAGAAACTCTGAAAGAACAGTGCGCATCTGAGGATAATCTTTCTGGCTTAAGCCGGCGATTCTTTCTACCTTCAGGCGACGGATATATTGTAAAAGCATACAGGTGGAGGTGAGGATAAAAGCAGGATTGGTAATCTCTCTTTCTTTATTATAGGGGTCTTTGATTCTAAAAGGAATGGGCATAGCTGCCTGATAAAATCTGATGCGTAGGTGCGGAGAACCGCGCACCAGATTATTCTCTTTAGCAAATCTAAGATAGGTCTGATTAAATACCCTATAGCGGCATTCTGCTGACCTCCCTGTTAAACGCGCCTCTTTGTAGGCATATCTAAATCGCACCATAAATTCGTAAAGCAACCGTACATCAGTCATCCTACATCTTGCCCGGCTTATGGCTAAGTCAACCTTTCTTAAATCTACTCCTTTAGGTTTGGCTAACTCCTCGGTAATCCAGCCAAAGATTGCGGCCATACCTTGAAATTCAGGTTCCTCCTTAAAGATACGGCGCCTGCTTAATCCCAAAGCAAGAATTCTGTTTTTACTTTTCGCTAATCTCTCAATACTTTCAGAAATTGCATTATTCTGCGCTAAAATCCTCTGACGCATTTCTCTAAGCAGGCCTGATTCTAAACCTTCAATAATTCTTAGGCATTCGGTTTTGCGTGACTCTAAAAATCCTTTCACTATCCCTAACATAGCATCTGCATAATAAAGTAAATCCACCCCCGAATTATCTTCAGCCTGTTGAGTAATTAAACCTCTAGCGATCTGTAGACCACATTGCACAAAGAACCTCTCGATGAGCCAACGCGGATGCAGATCTTTAGCCATCGTCTCTAATCTCTGTTTAAATCGGGTGCAAGATTCTCGAGATAATCCAAAGGGTGTTCTTCTGGCTTCCTTTATTTGACTACGGATTGCCTCTAAAGACTTTAAACAATTTTCTATATATCCAATCTCATCCAATTCATTGTCTATGGCATGGTCAATGGCTTGAAAAGCCTGCCAGCGTAGGTCAAAAACAGTTGGTTCATAAACCAAAAGTGGAATTGCCTCATCCTGACTGACTTGACAATGGATATACTTGCCTCTACGCAACTGATATCTACCTTTTTTATCTATCCAGAATCTTATCCTTGGCAAAAACTCATATCTACGTTGTATGCGTATCTGAAGTTCTTTATTTAAGCTTAACAGAGCTGCCACCAAAGCCGCATTGGCTGCAGGCCTGTTACCACACTCAAGCATCTCTACTGCTCTGGCTAAATGTATCCTTGTTCTCTGCCGATAATCCTCTCCTAAGTAAATGAAATCTCTCATTCCTAATTGAGGTATATCTAATTCTTTTATACGTGCGGGTAATCGTGCTAAACCAATCTCAGTATCCTTAAAACGCATCCGGTCTTCTTGACTTAAACCTTCTTCTTTTTCTTTTATTTTTAATTCTTTATTTAAGGCAGTCAGATTCAAAAGCCCCAGATGTATAAGCATAATCTTAAAGATAAGATATTTGCATCTTGCTTCCTCTTTTTGAAAGATAATCTTTCCTTTTTGGTAATCGCCTACACTAAAGGAAGCAGAGATTAAATGGTATTGCCCTAAATCCACATTTTCTTTCTTAGCCCATCCACGCAAGGATTGCACTTTTAAACCCAGCTGTTTTGCTAACTCTGCCTCAGTAATCACTCCGCCGTATTGCCTGATAATACTTTCTATCTGCCTAAGACGATAGTCTTTATCTATTCTTCTTGTTCCGTTAACTGTCTCTTGGTTTACATCTCTAATGCTACTCATCAACAACGGACCATTTACAGAGAGATTACGTATCAGATGAACTGTACCTTCTGTCAAAACTGCTAACCCTAAAGCCAATCCTGGTGCATTCAGACTAAATGTAGCTAAAAGATAGACGCCTAGAAAAATCAAACGTAAACCCAGATTCCAGTTACTCAATTTATTACGTGCATCAAGACTGGGAGTTGCTCGCTCAAGTTGCCGGTTATAGTTCCAATAATAAAGCCTACCTAAATGTAAGATTTCAAAAATAGCCGTACTTACTACAGAAGTTGCCAAAAGAAACAGGCATTGGGCTAAATGAAAAGGAAGAGTGACTCCCAATAAAGATAGTCCTTGCGGTAGGGATTTAAACCAAGCAAAAACCCAATTTCCTAACAGACCTACTATTACTCCGCCAAAAAGCCCTGCCTCTAAAAAGCTGGTAACTGCTACTGCCAACCTATCCGGAAGCCACAAACTCCTGCTCAGCCATAAAACCGCGTCTCCTATACCCCAAGTTATTGCTAGATAAGCGAAATCATTTGGCGACATATTAGACACAACAAAAGTTCTAAAGCGTTTATCTTTTTCGTGTCGACGCAAACATATTACCATCGCTACTTGACCAACAAGACCGTGATCTCTACAGAGCATCTCTACAGTATGACTGTCTCCACTATCTATATAAGCAAGCATCAATTGTTCAATCAAACTTAAGGCATAATTATAAAGGGGGTGTTTTGAATTAGCAAAAACCTGGCGCAAAGATTCTACTACCTCCTGACATATAGTTACCACTGCCTCTGCCCTCACTAAATTTCCCTCTCTATCTCTAAGCGATAGTAAAAGTTGGTTTTTTAGAAAATTTAGGGTAGCGAAAATTTCCTCTTCTGATAACTCTGGTTGCAGGGTAGAAACTAAAGGTGTTTTAGACACATCTGAAGTTAATACTACCTTCAATATCCTTGCCCAGAGTCCAAGTATCCTGTTTACCATCTCGTTTAGAGAATCAATCATACCCTGCTTTGCCGAACGTCCTGTTAGAACAGGAAGTAAGAGTAAAGCCTTTGCTTCATTAGGATAACCCATAATTAAAAGCGCGTAAGCTAAGAAAAGGAAAAGCAGAGGTTCTGCTTGTCTGTTATATTTATTTAGTTGGGGCTGTCTTTCTCGTAGCTGTCTCCAGATATACACCGGATTCCTCATCCGTAAAATCTCTTGCGCAGAAACTACCAAGAACTCCTCTAGGCACTCCTCAAAGGTCCAGTTTCTACCATTATTTTCATAAACCGCCAAGAAAGCTTTACAGAATAAATCTTGAAATAAATTAAATCCTTGTTCACCTAACTCTACCTCTAAGTTCCTCTGCAAATCATTTACTATATCTTTGGATAAACCCAGATGTAGCTGTTCATGCTCTTGTATATATTGTTTAACTTTCTCTACAGGCCACATACGTAATGCCTCAGTCAAAGCCATCCACACTACATTAGCGACTCTCGGAGCATTATCTCCAAATCTCTTGAAGAATTCTACATCCTGATCAAATAAAACAAATCCCTCTTTTGCCTCTGGGGCAAGATGAGCTAATCCCCAAGAGTTCAAATAAGTGATTACATTCTCATATAAATATCCTAATCCTTTATTATTAAGGTTCCTCTGTAACATCTGCATAAAAACCTCATAACTTTGTTTATTCATTATAAAGGTTCTTGAGTAACACATAATAGGATCTTGTAAGTTTAAGAGACTGACTAGGCCAGGTTTGTATCTATTGAAAAGAGGTGAACTTCCTTCGCCAGATGTAGTGTGGTATGAATTTACAATCTCGTTTTGTGTAAAGTTATTATCAAGATAATTTAGTACTTCAAGAATATATTTAATCTCTTCTGGGGTAAGTATGCGCTCAAGCGCCGCTAAATAACGCCAAGTATTTCTTTGAGTAGAGAAGTAAATTATCGTAGCGATTATCCAGATACCAAGCTTATATATCTCTATATCAGATTTTAAGTGGAGGAATTCTTTGACAATCTTTTTTATATCGCGCGGCTTAACCACTCTAACCAATTCTTCCAATGCCTTGACATCGCCTGATTTTATCTTATCTATAAGCCTCTCAATATGTATACTGTGTCCCCTTCGCTCCAAGTAGATAACACTGAAAATAATATAAGCAAATGCCAAGATGAAAGCTAAATCGTACCACCCTGCTTTAATGTTATTAAAAAATACAAAAGTACTTAAGATGAGCACGACAAACATCACTTGGTCAAATAAAACAACTACTTGTTTAAATATTGCAATTGGTAATCTCCTTGCAGGTATAACCTCTTTTATCATTGAATTACTAAAATTAGAAATGCTGTGGTTTGTTTTTTTCATAGGTGAACTGGCTGCAGATCTTGAAAAGTAACCAAAAATAATATAATCATCCACTGTTGTATCTAAACTTTCTTTTCGCCAGTTACCAAAAGCCTGCTCGGATTCCTCCTGTTTCTCTAGCCATGATTTATCCTGCAACAATCCAGAGAGTTTTTCCTTTATCTTTTCTTCAACTTTAGAGTAATATTGAGGGTAAATCCGCTTTATCTCCATAAGCATAGCTGGATCAATTAGCACTGCCTTAACCCATAAATCAACTACCTCCTTAGATAAATTTTCAGGTTTTCCCTTTTCCTCTAATACAGTCAAACCTAGATTAAAATAGGCTTCAGCTGATAAAGGATTGTACATAATTTCTTTCCTGAATTCATTCTTTGCATTTTTATAATCTCCTTCCATATAGTAGATACATCCTAAACCCGTGTGAGCACCTGGATAATCGGGAGTCAATCTTAGTCCCTGCCGATGAAACTTTAAAGCTTCTTGAATTAGATTTGAATTCCGAGCCTGGAAACCTAATTTTGCTAATTTAGAAGCGATACTAAAATAGGTGACCGTTAAAGAAGGATCAATCTTCATAGCTTGGCTAAACATATCTATGGCTTTGAGATCTTCTCCTAATGAACTGTAAATGATCCCCATATTTCTATAAAGAACGCTCTTCATAATTTTGGGATCATCTTCTGTTATCTGAATATAACTATAAAAAGCATTGAGAAGAAGCCTCATTTTTTCTTTACGGCTTAAAGAGGAAATGTTCAGGATGTTAAGCGGTTCCTCTCTTTGAAGCTTATTGTAAAGAGAGACCATCAGTAACTCCTCAGGTAGGATTCGCCAATCATAACTTAGAACCCAAGAACTTCTCTGTTTTAAATGAGTCTGGAATAAATCCAACGCTAAGCATAGCCCTAAAGTAAAATCAGCAATGATAATTAACCCTTCTTTGTTAAGCTGAACCAAAGTAGAGATATGAGAAGGAAATACAACGTATTTTACCCTTGGAAAACCTAAGTGTTTTAAAAGAATGAATGCCAAGATGCTAATCATCCCACAACTATAAAATCCAAACTGCTTTTCTTTTAAAGGCTCTGGCAAGTCTTCTCTATTAAAGAACTCTGTATCATCAGTTAGTTCAGAAAGAAGTAAGCCCTCTGCTAATAATCTAAGAATAGGATGTGGCTTTCTACTCTTACGCAGGGCTTTCTTGGTAAAATGCTCTATTAAATCATTAATGAAATCCATTATCTCTTGCCTGTTATCAAGGCTAAGCATCTTTTGTCTCTTGCGCCACTGAGGTAATCTTTCTCCAAATATCTTTTTATACTCTTCTATAAACCCAGGAATATTATTTTTAGCCAGACCTATCTGTTGTAGAATATCTCTTAGGGAATCTTCTTCAAATCTTGTGATTTCGGTCTGAACTTTACTAGATAAACCTATACCTCCCATAATAAGATTTCTTAGAAATTTTCTACGGTTTATATCTGTATGGGAATCAGAAATACGACAGTATTCTCTTCCCAATGGCGAACTGGCACCTATTTCCTCTTGTGCAAGTTCAAGCATTCTTTGCACTAATAATTCTTCATAACCTACAGAAATCTTCCTTGTTGTTCCTATATCAATTCTTCCAGCAGAACGCTCTACATAAGCAGGTGCCATATTTAGGTCTAATTTACCTTCATTTTTAATCTGATAGGGTTTAATCACCTCTGCCTTTTGCTTCTCAGCAAGGTCATCCGCAGCTCGCTGCCAAGAACTCAAATCATACCAACTAAATGAAATCCCAAATATGTGTCTTACTATTTTAGAATTCACTATCTTGAACCAAAGTTTATTTAGTAACGGCTCTAAGACATCAGATAATCTGTACTTTATAGCACCAAAGATAACCATAGGTTCCGGTTTTAACTCTACAAAGAAACCTTCGCTATCCTTTTTAATTCGGTTATTCCTTTTGAGTTCGTTAAATTTCTCTTTAGATATAATTAAAATTGGAGCCTCGATACCTACATAATTGCGATGAGATGTATCAAGCTTAAATCTCCCAAAGATCTCTCTAAGTTGACTCTCTGCTTCAATTACATAACCATTCTCCATTGTTCTTCCAGCACAGATCTTTCCTTCAGGGTTATATCCTACATAAAACGAATAGGGTTTAGCTTGGGGAGTTAATGCAAAAAATTCTAAAGGTAATTCTGAAATATTTGCCTTCTTTTCTTCAGCAGTAATATAATAATGTGCCGTAATTCTCTTTGCTTTCTTTGTTTTCTTTAAAGTTTTTCTGATGACCAAAGGAAAATCTTGGGCAGGTCTACCCTGTCTAGTCGCTCCTTTTAAGGCAAGCAAAACCTTATCAATAATATCCCTGTTAGTTACGGTATAACCGTGCTGTCTTAAAAATGTACCTGTGTCTTTAATGTCTCCTCGAATGATAAGCATGCTTTGATTACGCTTATCCTTACCAAACCAGTAAATAATACCACATTCATCACCGCTAACCCTAAAAACAAACCTTAAATCACTATTAGGCCTAAGATGATAAAGACCTGCGATTAACAGATTGAACAGATCTTCCCGGTTAAAAATAATATCTTTGTTACGGATGGAAAAAGAATTGTATAATATAACTCTATCTATTAAGCATTGACGCCAATGCGCAATCCTATACCTATCTTTTTTAATTATGCTATCCTGGTATTCTTCTTCTATTTCAGCTACAGTTAACTCCCTTTCCCGCTTACCTTTGGGATTATAGAAGTCGTATTCTTGACGCAGTGTAGGATGAATACCTTCAAAGGCAAAATTTAAACCTACCTGTCTTTTAAGCAACCTGATATGTTCCTCTACCTTTTCGTCAAATCGTAAAATGCTACTTTGTGTTATGCGTTTGGCTCTTCTGTAAACATCTTGAATTTGTCTTGACTGCGAAGGTGATTTTTTAAAAGAGCCAAAATCTCGGAAATACGGTTCAAATAACATCTGCTGATAACGACCAACTGCCACTGCCTGTTCGTCTAACTTAGAAGCAAGATCCACCAAGCGCTGTATCCTAATCTTTTCTCTTTGTCTTATTATATCTTCTCTATTCTCTGGTAAACTAATCTCTGAAAGTCCTCCATAGAAATGAAAGTGTTCAAATGCCTTTGTTTTTTCTAAGTAAGCAATAACCTTCTTTGCTCTCTCAGAATTTAATCTTTGGCATATTATCCTCTGTACATAACCAAAAACACTGGCCTGAAAAACACTCAGACTATCCTGGTTTTGTCTTTCATATAACTTCTTTAACCTCTGCTCCAGGTCTTCCGGAGCATCTCTAAGTATAACTACATATACAGGTTGAGTATCATTATATATCTCAAATTGTGCGCCTGTGCCCTTGAGTAACTCTAAGATGTGGTCATAAAGACTACTGCCAAATGCCTCTACCACAGCTGCAGCCAACGTATGTCCCATCTGGAGATGTCTGGCTATCTTTAAATAATAGCGTAGATCCTGAATCTTTAACCAAAGCACCTCTACTCTATCCTGCGGTGAGGATAATGCAGAGATCAAATCTCCTATGTATCTACGTCGGTCAGCAATACGCAAATCCTGCATTCTATTAGCCCAAGTAACCAAAGCACTGTATTCCTTCCAGACTTTGAAATTCTCTAACCAAGAGTGCAATCTTAAGTTCGCTCTTAATGCCAAAAATGTATGCATTAAGGTTGACTTTATTTCCCCTATCTTTGATTGAGGCGTAATAAGAGGCGCGGTTAATTCTGTTAAGATCAATTGGCGCAGTAGTAATCTTCTTAAAGCCTCATTGCGCAGTTGATTGATCTCTTCAAGTTTATCAGACTCAATTCCCTGTTGAGGTAAAAACCTTTCTTCATCCCGGCAAAAATCCCTTAACCAACCTACATTAACATAGAGATTGCTCTCGCTTACTCCTATATGCTCAATAAAAAATAAGGTGCCATAATACCTTTGCGGCAATAGATAGCGAATTGTTCCTTTTAATGCGTAATAATGAGCTTCTTCTAATTTCTTATCCATCTGATAAGAATCCATTATATAGATGTGCGTAAAAGCTCTACGGATAGAAGCAGGATAGAGATACCCAAGGATTCTTACTGCTTCTCTATCTAAATGTAAAGTAACCTCAGCGTAACCTTGATTACCTTCGGGAGTAGTAAATTGTTTTTTAGCTTTAATCCTCCTTAAATCTCTAACAAATTCAACCCTTGCCTCCTCAGTATTACCCAGCAGGAGTCTCCCATCTTGAAATTCTAGTCCTTCATTATAAATAAATTCTTCAAATGGTATCTCTCTTTGATAGGATACTTCTTTCTGCGAAATATCCTCCTTTATTTTGGTGCCTATCTTAACCTTTTCCCTAAGAATAGAGAAACTATGTATAATTGACCCACCCATAAAGATTGGCGGTAGTGCTAGTAAACCCGCCCAAACCAAACGGAACCAAAAACTACTGATAAATAGACCGCTTATTAATGTGTTTAGATAAATAGGCCCCACTAACCAAACAAAAATAAACAACCCTACACTCACTAATAACCAACCAACCATTCTAAGGCATCTTAAACCAGCCAAAGATACTACTCCTGTAATTGTAATCCTAGCATATTTTGGCTTATCTCCAAAGAGAGTCCTTAATAACCCAATTCTACCTAATAGATTAAGATTTAATTTTCTTTGAGTATCTTTTTGCTCTGCTGGAGAACTGCAGGATCCCTCTAATGTCTCCTCAATTTCATGGTTTGGCATTTCCCTGTTGACCTCTCTTATTGTGTGCCCATCATCTTTAACCGAATCCAGCAGAGTAGACAAAACTCCAACCAGACCAAATTCCTTGCCCCAAGGTATAATGAGAAGACTAGATATACCTTTAAATTCAATCTCTGTAAAATGCCGAATAAGTTTTTTATCCCCTGGAAACTCTGCCTTTGCTATATAAATACTCGTCTCTAACGCGTCTTCAAAATAACCTCCCAGAATTGCAATTGTATCTTCTCTGGCAACAGATTGAACCAACTGGTTATGTATCTGTGGATAAGTAGGACCAATGCTTGCTATACGTAAGTAGACCTCTCCCCCACAGATGCGTCTTTTTAAGAATTGAGGCAATCTAAACCAGTTATTTAGGTCTGTATTAATAAGAATAAAATCTTCGTTTTTTGGCTTAAAAGTAAACCAATTTTTCTCTAAAAGTCTGCCTCTAAATCCATAACTTTCTAGAAGGTATTTTGCGGTTAAAAGTTTATCTTTATCATATTCGATTGCTACCACGCGTCTTACTTTTGAGATAGTCAAAGCCAAAAGACTAAGAAATCCTTCGCCCGCCCCTAAATCCTCTACAATCTTTCCTCTTATATCCGCTTGGAGTAAAACTGAAATAATAGGCACATCCGCCAATATCCAGGTGGTAATCTGAGGATTCAATCTAAATACCCTTAGATTTTGGCTTTGTATAATAGATAAAATCTCAAAAGGTATGGATAAACTATCCACTATAAATATTACATTCCCCATTCTTAAATACGCTGTATCTAAATTATTATTAGAAAATATACCCGCTATAACCGGAATAGTTCTAAGATTAATTATTCCTCTGCTGGTGACTTCTCCTTTTAAGGTAATCAAATTACTATAATCAAACCTTTCTAAATCCCTCCGGATAGGAGGATATATATAGGGTTGTATAGGTGAACTTGTGAATCTAGAATCTTCTAATGTATTTCTTGTTATCAGAGGCGAACTTACGCCATTATCTTTTGGCTGACCGATAAGGCGTTTTACAGCATAACTTAAAATAGGCCCGATGGATACCTGCTGATTTCTAGGCAGTTTTTGGCCACGCAAAGCAACCGACTTTGTAGCTATCACCCATCTTGGCGGCATTAATTCTCTTCCTTCGTCTATATATTTTTGCTGGGGTTCTATGTTTCTGCCCTGTTGCATAGCTATAGTTATTTCTTTTTCGCTTAAACCGGTGGCGAACGGCTTAAGACCCCTTGAGAATTTACCGTGGACTACCCCGGTTAAAACCCTTGGCCAAGGTAAACCTATTTTCCTTACTAAAGCGTAGGTTGCGGCAAACAAGGTGGTGCCCCAGGAGGTTTCATCATCAAGAACAAATACCCATCGCCAGCCCATCTTAGCCTCCGTAATCGGCGTACCATCCTCTTTTAATATATGGCCAGCTATCTTTACTTGCGTGCCGCTAATTCTTGTTTTATCCATATAACCGCAATCTACTTTTGTATCAATTCCATATTTTGCTTTTATGTAATTAGGTAATAATTGCGCGGCTTCTTGAACATATGTAAAGGCACCGTCATCGGGACTTACCAAAAGTAACGGATGTGCGCTAAATTCTGCGGCGATGGCGTCATGTCCGGTGAACATAGCGACTGTATCAACTAATTTTTCTGCCACCGGAATAAATGCGTTCAAATTATATAGACCATAGTCATAGCCCGGTAATTTAATCTGGCCGCTGTGTTTTCCATAGTGGATATTTAATGCCATATGGTTATCTACCAGGGCGTTAATAATCTTTAGCATTGCCAATGCGCTTATGGCTTCTCCGGGCTTAAATGCCTTATCTTGTCTGGCATATCCTTCATAGGTATTTAACAAAGAAATGCTACCTGCGCCTGCGCGCTGTAAAGCAACCAGCATAACCCATAACTCAGCAATATCTTTGTTATTTTCCATACTGTGAATCAACACTACATTCGTACCCTTTAATCCTTCAGGCAAAATCACCCGCCAATTCAAAGGATTGCGCCGTTTCTTCTCGCCCCAGATGCCAATCTTGGCGCTCCGGGCATGGATAGACTCAGCTGCCTCTTGAGCATCATTTCTTAAACGACCGTGCTGATACAGCACGTAGTGTATCCAGACCCTCGATTTTTTTGACCCTGTGCCTGGTAACTCCGAAGTGACAATTTCCTTGACCCGGGTACCGTCGTGATAAACAATGCTATCGCAACAATAACCTAGCACTACTTCTAAGCCATTCGTAATAGCGGCGTTATTTAAAATCAACCGAATATGTCTTGCCCCATATAAACGCAAAGCATCCATAATTAAAACCAACTCCACCAACTTATCCGAAGACTCTATGGAAGCATTTAAGGTCACTTCTGTTTCTTTGGCAGCATCAGGATTTAAGATTCGGATATATAATTCACCATCCGGAAACCGATCTCTAAAAATCTCAATAGGTTTATCTCTGTCAGTCTGCGCTTCCACTACACAAGCCGCGATATCATTTATCATATCCTTTATTAAATCTTTAAAGCGCTCAACAAAATCCTGACTGTCTTCTCTCAGCCAAGGCAACACTTTTATTCCGCCAAGATAATAATGGACAAAAAATTCTTTGAAAGCAAAATCTTTGCCTAAAGCAATTTTTAATCTTTCTTGCTCAGAAGGATGTAAATGAAAAAAGATACATTCTTCCACTGACCTTTTAAGCTTAGCCCTGCTAGATACAGGCAAGAGGTGCTGGATGTATATCAATGCCTCCAAATACCTTTCCCATTGCGTCCGCGGTGCGCAGAGTTCTCCTAAATCCTCAGCAAAATCACCGGCTTTTAAAAGGCCCTTTGCCCAGTTTAATATCTCATTAACCAGCAAAGGCTTGAATTTAATTTCAGAAATAAGAATTCCTCCATAAATGACTGCCCCGCATCCAAAAAGAATGGCTTTAAGATTTCTTACGGCATTGCTTTCCTTTTTAAAATCATCAATATTACGCACGATAAGTGAAAAAGGAGGCAGGTCTTTATAAAGCCGGACAACACCTTGCCACCTACCTTGTCCTTTGAAAATAAGAAGCGCATCCACGTCTTCTGATGCGGCATTGCGCGGTCCCCGCAGATAATCTCCAAAAATAACTATATCTATTTTCTGGATATCCTCTTCTTTTATACTGATAATTTCTTTCGAAGCCAGATATCTAAGTGTATCCTGAAGCAATTTAACTGTATCCGTTTTTAACAATCGGCTGCATCTGCTCCTAAATTCCTCTCTTGCATCATAGTTATCTTTAATTAAAGACCAGAGTAAATTAGGAGACGCATCAAGGCTTTGAATGAGAGTGTCAACTTCCGATGTAACCGGCGAGCTGACGGATTTCTGCTTCGATACGGCGGCAACAGATGCGCCTACCGGCGAAGTGGCAAACGGAAATACTGCCCAGCCCCAGCCGGGTAAATCAACCGTAAGTTTATTTCCCCAAATATAATAATGTGTGTTTTTGGAAAGAAAAATTTTTTCTTCCTGTAGCGTACCGACAGGTTGAGTTTTAGAGGGATAATATCCCAATAGTTTATCTGATCCGGCTACCACCCTCTTTGATCCCTGAGAATAATTTACTAAAACCCAGACAGTCTCTTCTTGCAGATGGCGTAGAAAAGAAAAGATTCCTTCCAGATTATCTTCTGAGGGACTTTCTAATCTTGCGCTGTAAAAACTACCTTCTCTAAATACGGGTCTGGATAAAATAGGCAGAATCCTGACTAATTCAGGATCTGCTTTAGCAGGGTCTTTAGGATATTCATACTCATAAATCGCTGCATCCGGAGATTTCATTCCTGGTTCCAAAAATACTCCGGCTGGCGTGCCCATTCCAAACAATTGCCTTAAAGGTATGAGTGGATAACCGGCAATAGCAAAAGAAATCAAAGTCGCGGCGAGGGCACGCTCCTGGCTCATAAACCCTTCTTTAGCCGGGAATTCGTCGTGGTTTTCTGTAAAATGGATGCTCTTTTTTCTAAAGTTAAGGGAATCAGGAACCATAAAAAGGTCGCGCCTTAAATCATAGACCCTGCCTTCTCTTAATAAATCATAAATTGCTTTATCATAAGGAATCATACCCAATCTCTGCAAAACACCTGCCCGTCCCCGCCAGGGACAAATTACTTTATCATCCCATTCGTATGTTTCAGCAAAAACAAGCATACCCGGATATTGAGAATCCACCTCCTCCATAAATTCTTCCCAGAACTCACGGGGAACCAACTTTTCAAATTCCTCGGTAGGAATACCCAACGGATTAGCCCACACATCTAAAATATGCACCTTTAAAGCAGTAAAGGCTAAATCTGCTCTCAGTCCGCCATTATTGGTTAAATAGGCAATTTTCTTAAGGACTTCCTTAATCATAAAATTGCGCGCGCGTCTATCCATATAATTTATCTGGGCAAGATTGGACATATGTGCGTCAAAAGGACCAAGGCGGGCGTTTCTGATAATAAGATTTGTATCTGAACTGTACCTAGAAAAAGCACAGTCAGATACCCTGAGCCACTCGGCAAGCGCCTCGTCGGATAAATCCTTTAAGGATTCAGGAAATAGCCGGCGTGCCAATGCGCAGAACTCTCTGTAATCGTAGCTAAAAACCAGCCCCGGAACTTCCAGGATGTAAGGCGAATCTATGGCTAAATGATTGGTCACAAAATCCAGGATTAGAGAGATACCCTCTTTATTAAGATAATCAACCACGCCTTTAAATTCTTCATCGCTATGCGCAAACTGGGGATTTAACTCGTATCGGTATATATCGTATCCGCTGGCTATGCGCTTTAGCCCGCGCTCTCCATGTTTTCTACTAAACTCCTGCATCATTCTAAAAGAAGCAGGGCTTTCTTGCCAAGCCGCCTTAAACCAAACCACTCCCACACCCAAAGATGCTATCCAGTCCCAGAATTCCTTAGGCACCCTGCCAACTGAACAACCAAATGTTTTTACCAAGGCGCGGCCGTCTATCTCAAGGATAATCTTGGTCTTATTCTGTAAAGGCGATGAAACCGAAGAAATTTCCAATATATGCAGCCGGTAGGAAGCCAAACCTATTCTTAAACCTTCTTCAAGCAGAAGCTCTGCGGGATAGGAATATTCTTCGCCGGTGAGTAAATCCGCAAGGTTATAGAATTTATTGCGGTGAACGAGAAGTTGCTCAGGAAAGAATACCCTCCCCCATTCTTTTTCTTCCCAGCGCACTTGTTGAGTAGGATTAATTACGATAATCACCGGCGCTTTGCCGCGGAACTTCAGGCCGGATTTAAGTAAAGACGAATTGATTTCATCTGTCGCGGCAACTTCCAGCTCCATGCCTTGTGTATTGTCAGGATATTGTCCTATCAAAACATCCTGCAGCAATTTAAAAACGGGATTAACTATTAGTTTGACTTTTAACTTTAGGGCAACCGTTGAAGTTAAATCCGGTTTCCATCCAGAGAGGGTCTGTATCTGATCTGCCTTACTTGTGAAATAACTCCACAAGGACTGGACTATTTCTTGTATCGCTGTATTTTGTTCTCCAATTAGCCAAAGTATATGTAGCGAACTTTCCACGCTGGCACAAAGCGCCTCTTCCAAGGAAGAGAAATATATCGGTTTGGGAAGTAACTGGCTAAATTCTACGGGGCAATAAACAGCATCAAAAATTCTAAGGGATTCTCTATTTTTTTCTTTTATTATCCCTACGTTATTCAAAGACAAATCTACAAAAAACTCGCCTTTTAACCAGCATTCTTTAACCAAGCCAAAATAACGGTCAATCCATTCCCGCGCCTCTTTTTCTTTACCTTCTTGACATAGCTTCTCTAATCTCTTCGGCAGTGGTTCTATTTTTTGTTGAATAACTGCCACGGAAAGAGTGATTTTACCGTCTTGTCTGTCTGTCCTTTTCTCGGGAGGAATAAAATCAGGATATATTGGCGTGATCTCAATCGGCCGCCAGGTAAGCTTAACTATGCCCATATTGATAAATCTCTTTAGAATGCCTTTTTGATAATTATTTAGGCGCGCAAATGCCTGTCTGGTTATATAAACTTTGTTTAAAGTAGCTACATCTCCATAAAGTATAAAAGACCTGATGCATTCCCAGACAGCATGATGAAGTTCTCCTGTTTGGGGATGAATTGCCCAGTCACGAGACCAGGAATAACCTGCGGGCACAGGGTCTAAAGGCGGCAGATAATGAGGGAATTTGATGTATTTAAGCACTGCGTCTTCTTGCCCGGGAAGTATAAAGGTAAAGAAGTGACACCCCTCACCTGACCAAACCAGACGGTTATGGTTTATATCTTTGACAAATTTGTCAAAGCCACGAATCAGGGGGATTTTAAGATAGAGATTTCTTACGGTTTTTGCAATAATCCTGTCTAATATGCTTGCTCTTAAAGGGTTATTTAAATCAACTGGCCCATGATTTTCACCAAACAGATACGCCTGCAAAGCCCTCTCTAAGATGAGCCGGCTGGTATGAAGATAGGAAATTATTGAGGCAAAAAGTAGTTTGATTTCTTGGGATGTTTCAGGTGGCCCGGTCTGAAGCCCTGCCCTTTTTTTAAAACTTAACAAATCGCAGGATTTGATACTGAGTATTTGTCTTCTGCCTACCGGGCTTTTCAAAATATCCTCAATGTCGCCAAGCTGCTGTGGCTCTAAAACTGAGGCGAGTTTTCTTCTGCTGTCTTCGCTTATTTTGCCGTTTCTTGCCCAGATTCTCACTTTTTCCCATGCCTCCTGCGCAGAAAGTGGACTGGCTGAACTTATAGGACTGCTTGAGACCTTTTGCAACAGACACCTAAGAATCTCTTGCGTGCCGTGATGATGGGTTTTTGGGTAAGGAATAACCTGTGGCGGATTCTCTTCCGTAGCCACCGACAATGCCGTAAGCCCGTTCTTAACCAAACTTAATACCGACCGATCATTGCCGGCAAAATCATCGCCGATAAACCAGGCCTCTTTCAAAGGCACATTTAACTTTCTCAATATGTAGCTGATAACAGAAGCCTTGGAAACCTTGCCGTCTTGGAGAGGAATAAAGATATTGGCGGGCTGTTCCAAAACCTCGCCGGCATCATTATTGTAAAATCCGAAGCAGAGCAACAGTCCATGTCTTAAGCCCTCAGGAATCCGCTCTACTAACTGCTTCCTCACCTGTTCTATTTTATCCTTTTCGCTGATTTTACGTCCCGTGGTCAAGGCAATCTTTATTTTGCGTTCCAATAATCCGGCGATATTATCTACGATTTCCTGCGGCACATTGCCGTATTCATCTGAAAGAGTCCGGTCGTAATCGATAAAGACTATTTTTGGCAGGTTGTCTTTGAGTATTTCTTCTAACGATATGGGTGAACTGGCTTTGCGCTTCCTATTGTCTATTGAGCCACTTAAATCCGTGATTGGCTTAATACACTGCGCTGGTTCAGGGACAAGACCATTGTGTATCATCCTTAAAAATGCATTTCCGTCAAAAACAAAGATGTATCTTTCGACGCGGGCCTTCAACTGTCGGTCCCATAGAGAGTTAATTAATCTTTTAACATTATTGTATTCTCTTTTGGAACCGATGAATAAAGTCAGGGCGGGGCTTCGATACAGCGTTTCTAATAAACTGATAAATTCTCCCTCTGTCTTTGGCACACTGCGGATTTCAAGATTGCCCTTATCTTCTATTTGCTGTTCAGTAAATTGCCGAATCAAATTTGCAACTACAAAAGAGTTTTCCAGGAGTCTCTTCTTTTTACTCTCTTTTCTCTGAAAATCAGAAGCAAAGAGGATGTCTTCAATCTGAATATTTATATTCCAGAGTCTCTTGACCTCCTTTCTGTCTTTTAATTCCTCGCTGAGCATCTGGAAAGGAACTGCCAAGGCAAATCCGAATTCAGGGATAAGATAATCAAAGGCGAAATTCGCAAGGAGCGCCTTATCTATGGGCAAACGGTAGTGGCATCCGAAATACACAATAATGAAGGTGCGCACAATCGTGCCAACCTCCCAGGCCAGATACCCTAAGACAGATGCCAACAAAGCCCTAAACATAGGCGGCGCAGGCAGGCTATAAGCAAATCCGCCGGCAGCAGGAACAAGAATGAGCTTTAACCCCCAAGTAAATGGTTTGGTTATAATCAGAATCCATTCAAGGATCACATAGAATCTTTTTTGCCTTTCATCGCGCACACGCTGTTGGGCAAAATCAAGGAATTTTAGCGTCCGCCTGAACCAGAGACGCTGCTGCAGCCACCTGTATCCTCCGTTAACCAAATTAAGAGCAAGGAAGGTTAATGCTTCTGTATCCGTGAGCGCGAAATATAGCGAAAGCCCCAAAAGTGAGGCGCTGAATGCGTATAAGCCAGACAGAAACAGCAGCCCAGAAGGATTCTGAGAAAATAGACTAAACCAATGAGAAAGTTTATCCGAAATGACGAGGACTGAGAAAATAAAACCCACCGCCGTAAACATCTTTAAGTTAAACCTTACACCAGCAATTGTCGCCTCCCTGTTCTTTACCACTTCCCTGCCGTTCTGATAAACTAGAATGAATCTCTCGCCTTGCTTGCTGAATTTTATTCTGTCTGTTCCCAGGGTCTTTCTGGCTTGTCTTATATAACTAGCTTTGTAGAGACATTCTGCTAATAACGCACTAAACAAAGAACTTCCCCCCCATATCATAAACAAAGACGATAGATCAGGCGTTGCTGCAGTAGCGACGTGCGTGCTGAAGAAAAATAAAACGCCTAACGCCGACAGCGCCACTGCCAGACACCGAGCTGCCCAGATTTTTGCCTGCGTTATCTGAATCTGCCGCCAGGACAAGTAATTATGCATCTGCGCAAAACTTGTCAGGTCTTTCTTTATGTATGTGGATTTTACCGGGGAGCTGGCGGATTTCTGTTTTGATACTGCGGCAACATATGCACCCATTGACGAGCTGAGAAGTTCGGCCGCTGGGAAAGTTCGGTCCCCACCAGCCACGGAGAGGTTAACCGAACCTTTATGATTTTCACCCAGCGACCGAATAATGAAGTTGAACTTTAAGGGTGAACTGACTGAAGTAAACTGTCTGGCTTTATCTCCGTTTAAGAAATTAGCCAGTGAATTTATAATTTCAGCCTTATCTATTTTTAACCCGCCTATCTTCTCTAAAGCCGCCTCCACTATACCTTTCTCTAAAGTCGTTTCTGCCAGCAAATCTACTAA
The DNA here is from genome assembly GCA_023818905.1 of Candidatus Omnitrophota bacterium. Lineage (GTDB taxonomy): Bacteria > Omnitrophota > Gorgyraeia > Gygaellales > Profunditerraquicolaceae > JAMWDE01. The sequence goes on from JAMWDE010000001.1 coordinate 19,023, forward strand.
CCCCTCTAGACTTTTGGCTGCTTGGATTTGAGAAATGTTTTCAGTTAAAATTTCCCTCCGATACTGACGAGTCCTACTTAACTCTTCTTCTGTATTTACCCCTTGAAACTCTCTAATATTGGCTAATGCAGGCGCAATCACATGTTTGCCTTTCCTGGCTAAAATGGCAGAAATCTGCACAAAATTCATCTCGCCTTTTTTATTAGGAGACATATCGTAAGGATTAATATAATTTCCCTCTTGATCTTTTGGAAACTCCTCTAAGGCATCAAAGATATCTTGAGAACTGCCAATAAATACCCCCACATCGTCCTTACCAAATTCTAAACTAAGACCTTTCTTACTGCCTATAACATTACCATCCTTATCTTCTATAACAGGAGCATAAGGAGTGGCTTTATAACTGGTAGCAATTGCTAACGAAACATCTCCCAGCGCCTGATAAATCATCACCAGCCACAAAACCGTCCTTGCACTTAAAACCGCCATATCACCCCAGACCACCAAGATATCGCCTTTAAAACTACCTAAGAGTCTAGCTGCCTGCATAATTGCATGGCCATCTCCCCGTGGTTGTATCTGTTGAATGAATTCTGCCTGATAACTACCTTGCGCTACTGCCTGTCTTATCTGTGCTTCAGTATTAGGATTTACAATGAGGATAGGAGTTTTATCAAATACCGAAAGAGTATCAAGGATATGATAAAGAATTGGTCTTTTTTCTACTTCGATTAGACATTTGGCTGGGCTTTCTTTGGGCATACGGGTCTGCATTCCTGCCACCGGAATTATTACCCTTATGGGCCGGTTCAGTTTAAATTCCTGAACTCTTTCAATTCCCAACAGGACTAAGGTTATCTTCCTAATAGATGGCCAAACTTCTGCAAAATTTCTTCCTTCAGGCAAAAGCATCCTTAAGAGTTGGTATTGGATATTCCTGCCTGCGTAATTATCGTTTATCTGCTGGTAACGCTTCGCTTCTTCCCAAACAATACCTTCGGATTCAACAAACCCACTGCCTTTACCAAAAACTTTTTCAAATCTCTCTCTATAGAACCAATCTCTCCAATTACGTCTTATATTCTTTACGCATTCTTCTAATGGCATTAAATGGTCATTGTATCTTTGTCGGTAAGCACCGGTATTTAAATGTTCTTTGCCCGCTAAAGGTCTGCTATTTAACCCTAGACTTTCATATACTCTGGTATAAATTTCTTTTATCCTTTTATAATTTATACCACCTGCATCATCTTCCCTTTCTTCAGATTCACTTAGAGTATAATAGGCATGGGCGTATTGAGTATTTAATCCCAACAATTGACTTATCTCCTGCGCCCTTAAATATATCCTGGCGGCGAATTCTTTGGCTAAACCCTGCCCTCTTGCTACTGGCTCAACAGTAAGCCAGCAGGTATGGATACTGGCGGCTAAACTATCTAAATCAAGCATTCCTCTGCCAATTAACTCATCACCCCTGTAGAATTTCACTTCCGCTATAATATGTGCTTTATTAGAACCACCTAATATAATCCATTCTTCTCGGATTGTATGACTTAAGATTAGTCTGCCTACTGGGGAACTGGCTGAATTTAAACTTTCTTTTCTTTTATTTAATGCTAATAGATATACTCTTTCTACATACCTTCTTTCCATCGCCTCTGCGGTTACACTGGCATTAGCTGCTAAATAAGAATTGTACATTAGCTTCTTCCATCTTTCTGGATACTTATAGAAAAGTTGGCAAGCAATCTCAAGTTTTCTGAATATATCTCGAGGAGCTTTTCGGTAAAATAGAGCGCTGTCAGGAAGAGGGCCCTGTGGCGTATCGATGTGATAAGGGCCAACTAAAAACCCGCTTCCTTCACCTATCTTAGGATTATAATCAACTAACCATTCTTGATCTGCCTCGGCAGAGGAAATGTTTACTCCGCCATTAAGGGCGGTTCTTTGGCTGGAAGTTCCACAAGCCTCTTCAAGGGGCCGGGGACAAGTAATACAGATATCTGCACCCATTGCCTGCATCTTCAGTAATAAAGCATCGGATTCAGGAACATATACAAACCTACCTTTAAGCTCAGGTAACTCTGCCCACCTTCTAAACTCCTCTGCCCACTCAGGCATATAATTCGGTCCACCCACCACCACCTGCAGCCCCAATCCTTTGATTTCTTTTCTATTTTCAAATAAATAATTAAGAACTGTGTCTGCTATATCTCTCAATAAAGTATTATTCCTATGATTATCAGATAGGTCCCGTATATCTCTAAACCATAAACCCTTAAGTTTTTCTGGACTAAATATCTCTTCTCTGTCAGCACACATCAGATGCACTAACAATCTTAAGATAGAATGTTGACTCTTATATTCCGCCAGTCTTCTCACTAACCAAACCGTAAGTTTCTCAGGGTTAAGTTCAACTCCTGTGCGCGCCTTTACTTCTGCAAGGGCTCTTATTTTACCCTCTTTAGCTATCTGCCAGAGTGTTTCTTCATCCGGAATTTTACCGCTTTCTTCAATTTCTCTTAAAAGAGGATTCTGCCAACTTTTTCCAGAACCATTGAGAACATCAACAACCTCAATTTTAAATTCCTCTCCGTAGAGCTGCTTAAATAATCTTTCTGTGGCTCTTGCATGCTCTTTGCTTACCCCATTTATCACATCGGCAATTTTTACGGCTGCCCGACAGAAATCCACTATACCTTCTTCGTTTAGAAAGACTGAACGATAAAGGTGATGTTTATCTGCCGGAATGCCAATCTGATACATCATCCGATTAACATCAACGCCTAAATAGCCTGCAGAAAATCTCTCTAAGCCAGCTGGAACCAATGTGTGATTGGTATAGACTATTGCTGTCTTATCAAAAGTTTCATCCGCCCTGATTTGTGCCGCCGCCACCACCGTATGGGCCTCATTCAAATGTAAAATATCGGGAATAATATTAAGTATTTTTAAAAGTTGATATGCAGCTTTTCCAAAGACTATCTCCTGCGCAAAACGCCTGACGCGGTCTTCAACATAGAGGATGTCAAATATATCGGACATTAGCATGTATAACGTAGTACCTGCGCGATTAACCTCAAATACCCTAACTTCGACTAGCTGGTTAACATTCGGGTTGTTTGGCTCATTTACATCCCAGACGTATACTTTAATACTTAACTGCCTGCCTTCATTATCATATACCGGCTTCAATATTCTCTTCTTAATAAGTTCAGTGTAGCTGGTAACATCCACATATTTGCCGCCTTTTAACACCTTAGAATAACCGGGTTGAATGCCATATGCTTTAATTCCAATATTATGTAAGGCCTCCAATTTATCTCCAAAATAGACTCCCAGCCCGCCTTTTGTATTTGCTGCTTGGGCATCGTAACCTTCAAACTCAGGGATATTGCCCTCCATAGATAAAGAAACCAGAATTTTATCCTGCAAATCTTCAGAAATAATGGGGGAAGAGGCGCTGATATTTCTTAAGAAGAATCCATTATATTCCTCAAATAACCTCATAAATTCCTGTGTATCCCTCATCGCATCAGTTTCATCGGTTATACCTTTTGTAATATGGCTGATGAGTTCGTGGTAGAGAATTTTGAGTTGGAATTGTTCTAAGGTGAGTCCTTCTTTGGTAAGGTCTTCTTCAGATATTTGGAAGAAATAAGGATGGATAAAGACTTCTTTTGAGGCAATATCACAGCTAGCAACATTTCCCTGGGTTAAGGCAAGGTCAGTAGTAATGATTAATCTCCAACTCTTAAGCTGAGGGGGAGCTCTTCCTAAGATCTGTTTTAAGGTTTCTAATCTTTGTTTTAAGACTTCATAATGATTATCAAGGAATTTTTCTGGGTTTTGTAAATCAAAACCAGATACCTCAACTTTGGTTAAAATCCTATCCTTACCATATTTTTGCTCGGATTGGGTTTGGGCTTCTTCAGGTACAAGGAGAGGATAGGTATTAAAATCTTGACTTCCTTTTAAAAATATAGTATTCTGTTCGGTAGAAAGGAGACTGCCAAAATGATCAATTATGCTGATTATATAACCGTAGACCCTAAAATATGCCACGGTCAACCTTGCTTTAAAGGTACCCGCATAATGGTTTATCTTGTTTTGGAAATGCTTGAAGCTGGAGAAACACCTGAGCAGATAATCACCAAAGCTTATCCCCAACTCACTAAAGAACATATTCAAGCTGCGTTGCATTACGCTGCAGAAGTAATTAAGACCGGGGAATACATTCCTTTTGCTAAAGTTATCTAATATGCAATTTATCGTTGATGAAAATGTGCGTAAGGAAGTAGTGGATTTTCTCAGAACCCAAGACCAAGATGTAATGTCTCTACCCGCAGGTTTAGAAGATGAAAGAATTGCCCAAATAGCCAAAGAGACCAAAAGAATATTACTTACCCATGACCAACATTTTGCTAATATATTGGCATATCCTCCAAAAGAATATTCAGGAATCATTTGTATCAAAATCCATCCGCCCAATGCAGAAGCTATTATAAATGCTTTAGAAAACCTCTTCCAAAAACTTCCTTCCAAACAGATGGATAAGAGACTAATAATCTTAGAGAAAAACGGATTTCGCATAAGATAGCCCCTCCTAAATAATCTCATAATTCCTTCTGTATCCCTCATCGCCTCTTCTTCAT
>JAMWDE010000098.1 GCA_023818905.1 Candidatus Omnitrophota bacterium
GAATAACTCTCTAATTCTTCAATACAGCGGTTTATAATTTCAAGGTCTATTGTATATTTTTCAGCTACAAGTCCTGCCAAGAGGGCCCGGTCGCAGATAATATTAATTAAACGCGGTATGCCTCCTGAGAAATCGGAGATAACTTTCAAGGCTTCTTCGCTGAATTGTATATTATTTGAACCAGCAACTGTTAGACGATGATAGATGTAATCTTTAATTTCATCTTTTTCCAAGGGCAATATATGGTACCTTACCGTAATCCTTTGTCTAAGTTGGCGTAGTTCATATAGATTTATTTTATGATTCAATTCTGGTTGGCCTACCAGTACAATCTGTATCAGTTTATCTTTTTCTGTTTCTAAATTAGATAGCAATCTAATCTGTTCTAGTGCTGTTGCTTTAAGATTTTGTGCTTCGTCAATAATCAACACTACATTATTACCCCTTTCTGCCTCTCTGATTAGATACTTGTTTAACTCCCAGATGAGCAGAAATTTTGAGCTTGCTTTAACTTTTATACCAAGGTCATTTATGATAGCTTCTAACAGTTGTGTCTCAGATAAATATGGATTAAGTATAAATGCGGTTTTTACCTTGTCTCCTAATTGGTTAAGAAAGAATCTGCAAAGAGTGGTTTTACCCGTGCCTATTTCGCCTGTGATAACAATTATGCCTTTCCTTTGGGTTACTCCGTAGAGAAGGTGTGAGAGTGCCTCTTTATGTTTTTGGCTTAAAAAAAAGAATGTAGGGTCGGCAGTTACATTAAATGGTCTTTCTTTAAATCCATAAAATTTGCAATACATATTCCTCTCTAATTTCTTTAAGTGCAATTATAGCAGAAATATCAATAATGTAAATAGATTATCTCTGAAGGGAATGTATTACTTAAAAACGTCCCATTACAGTTTTACAGGCATCGCTTCTACCTTGACAGTATTCCATTATCTCTGAGAGAATAATTTTGGTATTAAAGTATTTCATTGACAAACCACAGCTTTAATTATATCCTAAAAATACAATGTGCAAGACACTGATATTACTATACTTAAGAATAATTAAAAATCTTAACACTCCTAAGAGTATCATCTATTTTTCTATTAAGCGATACAGAAACAGAACCTTTCTTATTCAGCCTGATGATAATATACTATTGAGTTTTGATGATTTTAGAAATAGTTTAAAAGATACAATTTTATCTCTGCGTCGCTTAGGTCTGCATACTGGTGATGTCTTAGGATACAGCTGTTTTAATTCAGTAGATTATTTTCAGATTAGAGCTGCCTGTCATATTTTAAACATTGTGTTTTTAGGGCTACCGGTGAATTTGCCTCAGCAGGATATAGATTATCTTTTGAATAAAACCAAGGCAAAAGCCCTGTTTAAAGGTAAGGACATACAGATTTTAAACTCATACCACAGAGGCGTTGAAGATTCAGTATTGAATAGTAAAGTTAGCACCCTTAATTTAAGTTCAGGTACAACGCAGAGAGTTCCTAAGATAATCCAGATTACGCATAAGAATTGGGTAGAGAGTCTATATAACTACGTGCTCAACTCAGGAGAAAACCTTAATAGTAAAACTGTCTTTTTATGCAAGCTGCCTTTAGTTACTGCTGGTTCAACTACATTTCTGCCTGCGATGTTGGCAGGTATAACTTATGTGGTAGTAAAAGAAAATATATCTTCTGAAGAGTTGTTTAATTATATAGAAACCTTTAATGTTACCCATCTTTATGTAACCCCTTCTAGTTTAATCCAATTTATGTTATGGTGTAGACAAAATAGTCAGCAACCGCCTCCCTTAAAAAAAATAATTACTGGGACAGAAAGATTTCCAACATGGAAATTAAAAGAAGCTATAGAGTTTTTTGGGCCTATAATCTATGTAGGATACGGTATGGTAGAGGCTCTACCGCCGATTACAATGCTTACACCAAGAGATTATCACAAATTAGATAGTGTAGGTAGACCAGTTAAGGGAATAAGGTTAAAAGTTTTAAAAGATGGCAGAATTGCAATTAAAGGTAGAACCGTAAGCTTTGGTTATTTGGACTCACCAGAAGATAAGATAGTACACTTTGAGGGAAATTGGTTTTATAGTAATGATTATGGCCACTTAGATAAAGATGGCTTTCTCTATATTGTAGGTAGAGGTGAAGATATACTCACTGAGAGGCCCCAACGTATTTTTGCCAGCGAGATAGAAGATATGTTATACAAACTTGGCTTTATAGAAAATTGTGCGGTAATAAAGAAGAACAATGAGGTGGGGATTTTTGTAGTTTTAAAACCAGGTGCAGATAGAGAAGGTTCAAAACGCAATATTATAAAAGCAATTGAGGTAAGCAGTATCAAGGATATTCCGGTAGTTATTGTAATAAAGGATAATTTGCCAATCAATTATTTAGGGAAGCTTGATAGATTAACGTTATCCCAAGAGTTATAAACAATAATTGCAGGATATGTCTTATATAGTATTGTGGAATTCTATAGCTAAGCGCAGACGTTCAATCAGTGATACCTTTTATGATAACGGCTTAGGAACATTAAAGGGTTACCTTGAAGATAAAGGGCATTGCGTGGATGTGATTGATTGGGCAAGGGATGATGTATTTCAGGCGTTTTCTCCTTTAATTTTGGCTGTAATCATAAGGAAGTTTTACAGTATATTGATGATCAGCAAAATGAAGGTAGTTAGAAAACTATTGGGGGCTATTTTATTACAGATGCAGGAATTTCTTAGTGCTATACAACGTAGGAGATTAAATAAGGCGATAATGAGATTTGCCTATGAGCTAAAAAAACGACAGGCGCGTATATTAGGAATAAAACTTTGGTATGGCGATGCCTTTAGGAATGCGAAGTATTTGATAAGTATAATAAAAAAAATTGTTCCGGAAATAGTTCTCATTGCTGGCGGGTATCATCTTACGTTATACGAGGAACATCTTTTTCAGGGTACAGATTTTGATTTAGGTGTAGTTGGTGAAGCAGAATATACCTTAGAAAAAATTTTAAATTTGGCAGATAATTATAAAGACAATTGGAATAAGGACAGATTTTTAGAAGAGATAATAAGTTTGGCTCAAGATGGTGAGATTGAAAATTTGCTTTATCATAAAAATGGTAAAGTTTTTAAGACTTTTCGGCGTCCTCAATCAATACGCCAATCAAAGAGTATACCGCATTATCTGATAGACAAAAATAAAGTAAGAATACATGTAATAGTGGAATCACTTGGGTGCGATTGGGGAAAATGTCATTTTTGTGTTCACTCCCATTTCTATCCTCATTATTCACTAAGAGATCCTGAGGAGTTAATCCGCGAGATAGAGGCAATGCTTAAGATAGGGATAGGCATATTCCGCTTTGCAGGTTCGGATACACCGCCAACGTTTGGAATGCATATTGCTGAAAAAATAAAGGAGAGAGGATTAAAGATTATATACGGCATGGGTTCGCGACCGATAAAAGGAGCTAGACACCAGTACGATAAACTGGTTACTGCTTACTCTACACTCATAGAAAGCGGCTTACGTTCTGTATTTATGGGGGGAGAAAGCGGAAATGATTTTATCAATCAAGAAGTAATGAATAAGGGGGTAGTTTTTGAAGATATCGTTTATACTGTTAAGGCATTGCGTCAAGCAGAAAGCAAGATAGGTCAAAAGGTCTATTTAAGTTTGGCATTGATTTATCCTGCTCCACTTTTGGGTAAGATTACACTTAACGAACTAAGGCAGGATAATATTAGGCTTTTAGATCAGACGTTTCCTGATAGTGTAATGATAACTCCACCAGGACCATTTTTACATACTGAATGGTATGAACAAAGGGATAAATTTGGATTTGAGGTGGATGAAAATATAATCAAAAAGGCGATGGAATACGAATACGTGCTTTATAAACCTCCGCATCTTTGGCCAGAATTGGGTATATCTCTTGAAGGCAGACCATTTAAAATACTACTTGAGGAATGCAATGAATTTAGAAGACAGGTAGAACAAGAACTTAATATTCCTACAGATTTATCAGATGAGCATTTTCTGATGTTTTATGCTGCAGGGATAAGAGACAGAGATGAGATTCTCAAGACGAAGAGAGACACTATGTTAGATATTGTTTCCTGTGATTATAGATTGAGCCGTAAGATTGCCCGAAAGGTAAATATATTCAGTTACCAATTAGCAACGGGGCAGAGGATAGTAAAAGATGAATAGGCTTGGAGAGAGGTTATCCTGGTTTATTTTAATGCAATCAAAGTTAGTCATCGTAATTACCTTTTTCATTACTTTGATAGCCATCTGTATCATCCCGCGTATACGGTTTGACAATAGTGTAGATGTATTTTTTGATAAAAAGAGTAAAAATTACATAGAATTTCAAGAGTGGAAAAAACACTTTGGGAGCGATGATACTGTAGTGATGGCTTTTTCTGATGAAGATATATTCACCTATGAGAATCTAAATCTAATTTCTAAGCTTACTAAAGAATTTGAATCATTGGAGCACGTAAGGAAGGTTAACAGTCTTACCAATGCTAATGACATCAGAGGTTCAGAAGAGGAGGTTGAA